>CALLZK010000031.1 GCA_937858275.1 uncultured bacterium | reverse complement strand
TGTGCACCAACTAGGACTCGAACCTAGGACCACAGAGGTATAAGCTCTGCGCTCTACCAACTGAGCTATTGGTGCAGTTTGGTATTTGTTGATTTTATTATTTTTTTATCATTCTGTAAAGAGATTGTTATAATTAGTTTATTTTGAGATAATAGAGACATTATGGAAAAAATTAATCAAAACGAATATAAAAAACAACCAAATCATATTGATCAGATAAAAAGCTTGTTATTTGATAATAAAACAATTATTTTAATCAGAGAAATGATTTCAAAGGATTCTATTTTGAATTTTTGCTACGAATTAGCCAGAAAATTTATACAAAGCGAAGAGTATAAAAATAATCCGAATTCCAATATCAGACAAATTGGTATACCAAGAGATTTACTAATTATTAAAATGTCCGAAATTTTACAAACTGTAAACCCACAAAAGTTTGAAGAATTTTTTGATCAATGTCTTGAATTTAAAAATGTGAATTCGCAACCAAATGTTTATCCTTCAAAAAAGGAAAACTTGAAAATTGGTAAAGATATATTTGAATTTGTAGAAATTGACGGATCTTTTGTACCATTAAGTTCAGAAAATGTTAATTTGATAAGGGCCGAAATATCCAAAAATTCTCTAGTAGATATCTATTATAGAGACATCAAAAATGAAATTCTTTTAGATTTATTAAAATCAAATCCCGGATTAAAAGAAAGAGATGTTTTTGTTGATAGGAGAGAGGTCATAGTTAAAACACTAAAATTATTGAAAGAACAGAGACCGGAAGATTATTTAAAATTTATACAAGATATTTTAAAACTTATAAAGCAATAATTTACTCAAAGTGAATTTTTTCTTTATTTTTAATTTTTTCTGCTATTGTTTTATAAATTTCTAACTTTGGATCTTTTTCTACTATATATTTTGCTTCAATTTGTGCAGCTTCTACCATTTTAATATTTTTTATTGCTTCCATACCGATGTCAGAAATTCCCCATTGTTTTCTGCCAACCAATTCTCCAGATCCCCTCAATGACAAATCAAGTTCTGCCAATTCAAAGCCGTTTTTGGCAGTTTTCAGGGCTTGCAATCTTTTTATTGAGGTGTCACTTTTTGAGTCGGTAAAAATATAACAATATGCCTGAAAATTACTTCTAATAACCCTTCCTCTCAATTGATGTAGTTGTGCTAGACCAAATCTTTCAGCACCTTCTATTACCATAATTGTTGCATTTGGAACATTTACACCAACTTCCACAACGGATGTCGCCACCAAAATATCTGTTTTCCCAATTTCAAATTTTTTCATCACCTCATCTTTTTCTTTTGTTGTCATTTTACTGTGCAAAATATCTATATTCATTTCTGAAAATATCTTTTTTTTCAATCTCGTAGCTTCAGCTTTTACTGATTTTGCATATAAAGCATTTATTTTATTTTGATCTGGCTCGTCAATTCTTGGACATATAATATATGCCTGTCTGCCATTTTTTATTTCCTCTCTAATTTTATTATAAGTCTCGTCTCTCTTTGTTGGCGGAACTATTTCTGTGATAATCGGTTTTCGTCCAGTTGGCATTTGATCAAGAATGGTCAAATCAAGATCTCCATAAATTGTTAAAGAAAGAGTTCTTGGAATTGGTGTGGCAGTCATGGATAAAAGATGTGGTGCAAAACCTTCTTTTTGGGCAAGTTTTTTTCTTTGATCGGTTCCAAATCTATGCTGTTCGTCTATAATCACAAGACCTAAATTTTTGAATTTTACATTTTTTTGAATTAGGGCATGAGTTCCAATTAAAATAGGAATTTCTCCGCTCTCTATCCACTTTATCAATTGAGTTTTAGAAATTTTTGTTGGCACAGAAGAATCAACTTTTGAAGGAAATTTATAACAAGCAGATCCTGTCAAAAGCCCAATCTGAATTCCTTTTTGATTTTCTTTTTTCTTAAAATAATTTATAAAATTTTCAAAATGTTGTTTGGCCAAAATTTCTGTTGGAACCATATATGCGGTTTGAAGGTGACCAAAATTTTGTTTTTCACCTGTTTTTTGATTAAATGGTTTGTTATTCGTAACTGCCGAAACTGTTGCAGCTGCAACAGCAGTTTTTCCAGATCCGACATCTCCTTCAAGCAATCTGGACATTGGAAAATCTTTTTGCATATCATCAAGAATTGTTTTTATGGCAAGATCTTGGGCAGTGGTTAATTTGAAAGGGTAGTTGTCTGTGAACTTTTTTATTTCTTTTGAATTGGATTTTATTTTAAAAGCTTTTAATTTTTTTGTTTCAAATCTTTGAATTTGTTTTTGAATTTGAATATAAAATATTTCTTCAAATGCAAACCTTTTTCTAGCCGAAATGGCATCAGATTCTTTTTTGGGATTATGAATCCAAATAAGTGCAGTTTTGATTTGGGGTAAATTATATTTTTTTAAAATCTCTTCCGGAATAGATTCTTCTATTTGGTCTAAAATTCCAGATTTAAATATTTTTTGAATCGCATAAAAAAACCAATTCGAAGTAATTCCTTTTGATTCAGAATATGTTGGGTGAAGAGTGGTTTGATTATTGGCAAAGAGAGTCCCAGATTGCCCAATTGGAATATCCGAAACTTTTTCTATTTTTGGATTGGCGACAGAGAAATGATTTCCAGTTTTTTTGTTGCTAACAATACCTTCAATTCTAACTAGATCTCCAACTTTAAACATTTTTGCAATATATGGTTGACTAAACCAAATTAGATTTAATTTTCCAGTCTCATCAAATATTGAACCTTTGGCAATGGGCTTTCTGCCGTGAAAAGTTTTTCCAATTTCAAGATGATCAATTTGCCCATATGTTGTGACTTTTGCACCAGCCAAAATATTTCCAATTTTTAATTGTTCAAAACTTTCTCCATAATGATTAGGAAAGAAAAAAAGCAAATCTCTGATTGTTTTGATTTTTAATTTATGCAGAGCTTTATTGTGTTTGTCGCCAAGCTTAAAATGTGGTTTTATTTCATCATTCAAATTCATACTTCAAATTATACAATAATATTTAAATTAAAAAATCGCCCACAAAATTGGACGATTTTTCTAAAAAATTTTCGATTGAATTATGATAGATGTTTTGAAACTAGTTTTGTCATTTCAAACATTGAAACTGTGGCTTTTCCACCAAAAACTTTTTTTAATTTGTCATCAGCATTGATGTTTCTTTTATTTTTTTCGTCTTGTAGTTTGTTTGCCTTTATGTATACCCAAAGTTTTTTTACAACCTCTGATCTTGGCATTGGTCCTTTTCCTACAACTTCTGCAAGTTCTGGACTAATGTTCATTGGCTTCATAAATGCTGAATTGCTTTTTGCTGGCATATTTTTTAAATTATTTTATAAAATCTCTTGTATTAATTCGAGATGTAAGTATTATACATCTTTTATTCTATTTAGACAACTTACACATTTTCATAATTTTAAATTATAATTAATAAGTTGTGAAATCCCAAATTTTGAAATCGGTTCAATTTTAGATTTAGAAAAAATTATTTATTAAAACTTTACTTTTTTATTTAAAGTGTTAATATCAAATTTAGAAACAAAATTGTTCTAAATAAACAAAAACCAACAGGAGAGGGGTCATGTCTAAGAAAAATAGAATTTTTTATGTTGAATGTTTGAATGTGAATGCATATCGCTTTGTGACTCAAAATATTGAGTCATGCACAGATGAAACAGCCCTTGCTGAAGTGATGGTCGAGGTTTATTGTGGTGATGAAAAGAGTGGAATATTTATTCCCAAAAAACTCATTCAAATTAATCAAGACGGTGTCAGTATTTTGCGAAGGGCCAAGAAAAGATTTGATTTGATATACAACATATACATGAAAGAATCTTCCGGTGCCAAAGTTAATCGTTGGAATTTTGATTAATTTTTTGACCCCCCAGATTGACTATTCAATCTGGGGGCTCTGTTTTTATAAAATTTTCAAGCGATTTATGTCTGTTTTGTGGGTTACAGATCA
>CALLZK010000030.1 GCA_937858275.1 uncultured bacterium | reverse complement strand
ACTTTTGTAAAAAATCGCCAAATCGGCGGTTTTTTGTTTTATTGAAAAAATTTGACCTTTTTTGAATTTTTGTTATATTTTATTTTGTAAGGCCAAAGACAAGAGGCAAAATTATATTTTTTAAAATATAAATAATAAGCCCTCTTTAGGTCGGAAAAACATTTTAATATTGTTTTGACGAATTCTTAATACTACGGCCTTGCATAAAAAATATGGCTGTAACCAAACAAAAAAAGAAAGAAATTTTGGACAAATTGAAAGATATTACTGCAAAAAAATCAGTAGTATTTATTAGTTTTCACAAGGTTCCGGTAACAGAAACAACTCTTATTAGATCAAAACTTCGCAAAGAAGATGTTTCTTATTATGTTGCCAAAAAAACCTTAATACAGAAAGCATTTAGTGAATCCAAAATCGCTGGTAATTTACCAGAATTAAATGGCGAATTAGCTTTGGTTTATGGTGATGACTTAACTGCTCCAGCTAGAGAAATATATGAATTTCAGAAAAAATTTAAAGGTGGAATTTCTATATTGGGTGGAGTTTTTGAGAATAAATTTTTGACAAAATCAGAAATGGAAGAAATCGCAATGATTCCTGGACATGATATTTTGAAAGGAATGTTTGTCAATGTTATAAATTCACCAATTCAGGGCTTAGTATTGTCATTAAAAGCTTTAGCTGACAAAAAATCAGCTTAATTTTATTAATAATCTTTTATTATCTTAATTTATTAAATTTAAAAATATGTCAGAAGAACAAAAAGTAGATGCTGTTGCAAATGATTCTGGTGCAGATGTTGTTGTTCCAGAAAAATTCAAATCAATAGTGGAATCTATAGAAAAAATGAGTGTTTTGGATTTGAATGAACTTGTAAAATTATTTGAAAAGAAATTCGGTGTTAGTGCCGTAGCTGTTGCAGCTCCTGTTGCAGGTGCTGGTGCAGGTGCTGGTGCAGAAGAAAAAACTGATTTTACAGTTCATTTGAAAGAGGCTGGTGCACAAAAAATTGCTGTTATAAAAGTTGTAAAAGAAGCTGCTGGTCTTGGTTTGAAAGAAGCAAAAGACCTAGTAGACGGTGCTCCTGCTGATGTTAAAGTTGGTCTAAAGAAAGAAGAAGCTGAAAATTTGAAAAAAGCTTTAGAAGCAGCTGGTGCAAAAGTAGAGTTGAAATAATTAAAAATAAAAAACACCCGAACCACTTTTATTCGGGTGTTTTTTATTTTTATCATAATTACATATTGACACCTACCGTCATTTTGTTACTATAATCTTTACACAAGTGTATTTTTTGTTTGCATAAATTTTTTTATGTAAAATATTAAGCACATATGTGTGGGCTACTTTTTACAAAACCATCTCGCGCTTTTGTAAAAAGTCACCAGAATTATTTATTCGGGGCTTTTGCCTTGAAATTATTATTAAAATTTAATCTAAAATAAAATTATTATGGCAGAATTTAATAGAACAAAACCACATGTTAATGTTGGAACAATCGGTCACGTTGACCATGGAAAAACTACTTTAACTGCTGGTATATTGAATGTTTTGAAATTAGCTGGAAAAGTTGCTTCAAGTAAAACTGTTGATCAGATTGACAATTCACCAGAAGAAAAAGCAAGAGGCATTACAATTTCATTGTCTCATCAAGAATATGAAACAGATGCAAGACACTATGCCCATGTTGATGCTCCAGGTCACGCAGATTACATCAAAAACATGATTACAGGTGCTGCTCAAATGGACGGTGCTATTCTTGTTGTTGCAGCAACAGACGGTGTTATGCCACAAACAAGAGAGCATGTGTTGTTGGCTCGTCAAGTTGGTGTTCCAAAAATCGTTGTATTTTTGAACAAGGTAGACATGGTAGAAGATGCTGAATTGGTTGATCTTGTTGAAGAGGAGGTTAGAGAGTTGCTAGAAAAGAACGGATTTGATGGAAAAAATGCTCCAGTCATAAGAGGTTCTGGTCTAAAAGCTCTAGAAGCTACAACAGTAGAAGATGAATATGCAAAGAAAATAATGGAATTAATGAATGCTTTGGATAGTTACATTCCAATCCCGGTTAGAGAATTGGACAAACCCTTTTTGATGCCAGTAGAAGATATTTTCTCAATCGAAGGAAGAGGAACAGTTGTTACTGGTCGTATTGAAAGAGGAAAAATAAAAATTGGAGAAGAAGTTGCAATTATTGGTATAAAAGACACTCAAAAAACAACAGTCACAGGAGTTGAAATGTTCAACAAATCACTTCAAGAAGGTCTTGCTGGTGATAATGCTGGTATTTTGGTTCGTGGATTGAAAAAAGAAGATATTCACAGAGGACAAGTTCTTGCTGCTCCAGGTTCTGTTACACCTCATACAGAATTTACAGCAGAAGTATATGTTTTGAAGAAAGAAGAAGGGGGAAGACATACTCCATTTGTTACTGGATATAAACCACAATTTTATATCAGAACAACAGATGTTACAGGTGAAGTTACCTTAAAAGAAGGTGTTGAAATGGTTATGCCAGGAGATACAGCTAACTTTACTGTAAAATTAGTAGCCCCAGTTGCTCTAGAAGAACAACAAAGATTTGCTATCAGAGAAGGTGGTAAAACTGTTGGTGCTGGTGTTGTTACACAAATATTAAAATAATTGCTTAAATATAAGCTCTTTTCAAGAATAGGTTATTTATAAAATTTTAAATCTCATTATAAAGTTTCTTCAATCTATTCCTCGTCTCCTTTTTTCGTCAAGTTGCACTTGACTAAAAAAGACTGTGTATGATTTCAGAAACTTGTAATTAGATTTAAATTTTATGAACCACTAGTTTTGAAAACAGATAATAATAAAAAAATGACTGCTAAAAAAACAAAATCACAAGATAAAAACAGCAAGGAAAGTGTGTCTCGCCTTAGAATACGGGCAAGAGCATACGAAAGTAAAATTCTTGATTCTTCGGTAAAACAAATAGTTGATACCGCACTAAGATTCGGTGCAACAGTTTCAGGACCAATTCCTTTACCAACAGAAATCAAAAAATATACAGTCAATCGCTCTTCATTCGTCTACAAGGATGCGCGAGAGCAATTTGAGATGAGGGTCCACAAGAGATTGATTGACATTTTAAATCCTGATGCTAAAGTGATTGAAGCTCTGACAAATCTGAGCCTTCCATCAGGAGTGAACATTGATGTAAAAATGATTTGAGTGTAAGGACAAAAGTCCCAATGCACGCCAAAACCGTAAGGCCAATTTTGAGGACTTTGCGGTTTTGGTTTTAGAAATAGCTTTAAATTAAAAAGCTAAAAAATAAAATATGAAAATAATTTTAGGAACAAAAGAAAAAATGTCACAAGTTTTTGGAGAAGATGGAAAAGTCTATCCAATTACAATCATAAAGGCCGGTCCTGTAGTTGTGACACAATTAAAAAACAAAGATAAAGATGGCTACGAGGCCGTTCAGGTTGGATTTGGTGAAAAAAAATCTCACAAAATAACCAAATCTCAAAAAGGCCATTTCAAAGATCTTGGAAATTTTAGATTTGTAAAAGAATTTAGAACAGAAATAAATCCAGAAACAAAAATTGGTACAAAACTTGATGCATCAAGTTTTGCTGTTGGAGATGTTGTTACAATATCTTCTTTTTCAAAGGGAAAAGGTTTTCAGGGTGTTGTTAAAAGACATGGTTTTGCCGGAGGTCAAAGAACTCACGGACAAAAGCACTCAGAAAGAGAGCCGGGATCTATTGGTGGTGGCGCTCGTGCTGGTGGTAGAGTGGCAAAAGGTATGCGGATGGGTGGTAGAATGGGAGGCGATCGAGTGACAATTAGAAATGTTAAAATTGTCCAAGTAAATCCAGAATCAAATGAGATTTTGGTAAAGGGTGGTGTTCCGGGGCGTCGAGGAACATTAGTTGAAATTGTCGGAAAAATTTCCAAATAATAATTTAAAAATATGAAAACAACAATTTTTGATGTAAAAGGTAAAGAAGTCAGCAAAATTGATTTACCAAAAGAAATATTCGATGCCAAAATGAATCAGGACTTACTATATCAAGTAGTGGTTGCTATGTATTCAAATTCTAGAGAAAATATTGCTCACACAAAAGATCGTGCTGAAGTTTCTGGTGGTGGTAAAAAGCCGTGGAGACAAAAAGGTACTGGTCGTGCAAGACATGGTTCGACAAGATCACCAATTTGGATTGGTGGAGGAATAACTTTTGGGCCCAGAAATGAAAAAGATTACACTAGAAAAATAACCAAAAAAATGAAGGCAAAAGCTCTTGCTATAGTTTTGTCTCAAAAAAATCGTGATGGAGAAATAGTTTTTGTTGACTCAATAGAAACATCTGAAACAAAGACAAAAAAAGCAAAAGAAATAATGACTGCTTTATCAAAAAATAAAGAATTATCAGATTTGGCTTCAAGAAAAAATAACACAGCATTAATAACTTTATCTGACAGAAAAGAAAGTACAGAAAAAAGTTTCAGAAACATATCAAGTCTAAAAATGGATTTAGTTAAAAATGTAAACATTTTAGATATTTTGAAATACAAATATTTAATTATTGAAAATCCAGAAAAATCAATTGAGATTTTGAAAAACAGAATTATTATTAGCAAAAAATAACACATAAAAACATGGCTTTATTTTCAAGAAAAAAGAAAGAGGAAGTAAAAAAAGAAGATTCAAAAAAGAAGGTTTCTTCAAAAAAATCTGCCTCAAAAGATAAAAAAGAAGTTAAAATATCAGAACCCGCACAAAAAGAATCAAAAATTCCTTTGGCTTTTGATGTTACAAAAATAATCAAAAATCCAAGAGTTAGCGAAAAGGGTGCTGTTGTCGCCGAAGATGCAAATGCTTATGTTTTTGATGTGTATAAAAATGCTAATAAAAATCAAATAAAATTGGCTATTGAAAAAATTTATAAAGTTGTTCCTGTAAAAATTAACATAACAAAAATACAATCAAAAAAAGTTAGAGTTAGAGGTACAAACAAAAAAACTGGTATAAAATCAGGAGGTAAAAAAGCTTTTGTGTATCTTAAAAAGGGAGAAAAAATAGAATTTATTTAAAATTTTAACAGAAAAAATATGAAAAAATATAAACCAACATCACCATCAAAAAGACAAATGACCACGATTTCATATCGAGGAGTTTTGACCGCTTCAGAACCCTTGAAGAAATTAACTTATGGTCGAAAAAGAGCGGTTGGTAGAGGATCTGCCGGAGAAGTTACAACTCCACACAAGGGGGGTGGTGTCAAAAGATTATACAGAATGATAGATTTTAAATTTGATAAAAAAGATATACCAGCCAAAATAGTTTCTGTTGAATATGATCCAAATAGATCAGGTTTTATTGGGCTTGCCGTATATGCAGATGGAGAAAAAAGATATGTTTTGTTAGCAAAAGGTTTGAAAGTTGGAGATAGTATTGTTTCCGGACAAGATGTTCCAGTAAAATACGGAAACAGACTACCTATTTCAAAATTACCTGTCGGTACTTTTGTTTTTAACATAGAAACAAAACCAAATGCCGGAGCAGTATTAATTCGTTCTGCGGGTAGTTATGCTCAGGTAGTGGCACAAGACGGTGGAATGACACAAATAAAAATGCCATCTGGCGAAATCAGAAAAATAATTGGAACTTGCTGGGCGACAGTAGGTGAAGTTTCAAATTCTGATTACAGACTTCAAAATATCGGTAAAGCCGGTAGAAATAGAAAAAGAGGTGTTAGACCGACCGTTCGTGGTACAGCAATGAATCCAGTTGATCACCCCCACGGAGGTGGTGAAGGTCGTCAGGGAATCGCTCTTAGAAAAGGTCCAAAAACTCGACAAGGAAAACCAGCTTATGGTGTTAAAACCAGAAGACCAAAGAAATATTCCAATGTCTTTATTGTTGAGAAAAGAAAGAATAAGAGAAATCAACCAAAATAATAATTTTTAATTATTAAAAACAAAACACCACGAATAACTTTTATTCGGTTCAGTCCTCGTTTCCTTTTTTCGTCAAGTTACACTTGACTAAAAAAGACTGCGGAGAACCTCAAAAAGTATTCGTGGTGTTTTGTTACTTATTAATTATTAATCTATAAAAAGTGTTTGGGTATTATCAAAACCTCTTGACTATTTTTTGTCTTTTGTTAGTATTGTTCTTACTGCAAATTAAAGTGTTTTTAGATAAGAAGACACTAAATGCTTGAGGCGATTTAGTCTCACAGCCAATTTGGTGAATTTTGCGGTCATATAAAAAAATGACAAGATCACTTAAAAAAGGTCCATATGTGGACGAAAAATTGTTAAAAAAGATTTCAGGTAAAAAACCAGTAGAAACTGGGCCTATTAAGACATGGGCAAGAAGAAGTCAAATTTCCCCAGAAATGGTCGGGTTTACTTTTGCTGTTCATAATGGAAAAACTCACAATAATGTATTAATCACCGAGGAAATGGTTGGACACCACCTTGGTGAATTTTCTTTTACAAAGAAATTCGTTAGACACGGAGGTAAAATGCAAAAAGAAATTGATCAAGCAAAAAGAGAAGCCGAAATATCTGCTGCAAAATCCGCAAAAGCTGCAACCGAAACTCCAGCAAAAAAATAATTTAAAATATCATGATAAAAGCTGAACTAAAAAATTATAGACAATCACCACGAAAAGTTAGATTTGTGGCAGATGCAATTAGAGGTAAAAAAATAAAAGAAGCAAAAGATATTTTGTCTGTTATCACAAAAAGATCAGCTCTCCCACTAAAAAAACTATTAGATTCAGCAATTGCTAATGCAAAACACAATTTTAATATTGATTCAGAAAATTTATACATAAAAGAATTAAGAGTTGATTCTGGTATAACAATGCATAGAATGATGCCAAGAGCTCGCGGAAGTGCTTTTGCCATAAAAAAGAGATCTTCTCATGTTTTGTTGGTATTAGATCAAAAAAAAGTTAATAATAAAAAATAATTATGTCACACAGAGTACATCCATATGCACATAGACTAGGTATAATAAGAGGTTGGAAATCTCGCTGGTTTGGAATGGGCAAAAAATACAGAGAACATTTGATGTCAGACACAATGGTTAGAAAATTTATTACAAAAAAACTAACTGGAATGTATGTTTCTTTGGTTGAAATAGAAAGAGGACAAAAAAATATCAGAATAATAATCAAGACTTCAAGACCTGGTTTGGTTATTGGTAGAAATGGCGAAGGAAGTGAAAAATTGAGAAATGATATTGTAAAGTTTATGAATAAAAATAAACTAAATCCAGAAAATATAGAAATAAAACTGGATATAGAAGAAATACATTCTCCAGAAAGTGATGCACAAATAGTGGCACAACAAGTAAAAGAAGCTCTTGAAAAAAGAATGCCTTTTCGTAGAGTTCTAAAACAAACAGTAGAAAAAGTAATGGCAAATAGAGATGTCAAAGGTGTTAGGGTAAAAATGGGAGGCCGTTTAAACGGTGCTGACATGGCCAGAAATGAAGAATTAAGAAAAGGTAGAGTTCCTCTTCAAACTTTTAGAGCTGATATTGATTTTGCAAGAACAAGAGCAACAATACCACAGGGTGATATTGGTGTAAAAGTTTGGATTTATAGAGGAGAAATTTTTGAAAATGATAAATAAAAAAATATGACATTATTTCCTAAAAAAGTAAAACATAGAAAATGGCACACCGGCAGAAGAAATCCAGCAAAGTTTTTGCGACCAGAAACTCGCGGAATAAGTGTTGATTTTGGATCACATGGCCTAAAATCACTTTCTCATGCTCGTATAAAATCAAATCAATTAGAAGCTGCAAGAAGAGCAATGTCTAGACATCTTGGAAAAACTGGTAGAGCATGGATTAGAATTTTTCCAGATAGACCTTTTACCAAAAAACCTGCAGAGGTAAAAATGGGTAAGGGTAAAGGAGATTTGCAAGGTTACGAAGTAGAAATTCGACCAGGAAGAATTATTTTTGAAGTGGACGGTGTTACAGAAGAAATTGCAAAAGAAGCTTTGAGAAAAGCTGGAACAAAATTACCAGTAAAAACAAAAGTTGTAGCTAGAGTATAATACTTTAATAAAATCAAAAACATGAAATTGAAATTAAAAGAAAAATCAGATAAAGAATTGCAAAAAATGCTTTTAGAAATAAAAGAAGAAGTTCGCAAATTCAATTTCAGTATATCTGGTAGCGGAACAAAAAATGTCAGAAAATCCAGAGTTGCAAAAAGAGATATTGCTAGAATTCTTACAGAATTAAATAACAGAAAAAAATAAAATTTTATGACCAAAAAGGAAACAAAAAATAATATAGAGAAGAAAAACAAAGGAAAAGTTCTTTCTGGTATAGTAACTTCTACAAAAATGAAAGATACTGCAACTGTGACCGTTTCCCGTTATTACAAACATTCAAAATATCAAAAATACATTAATGCTAGAAAAAAATACAAAATTCACGATCCGGGAAATACTGTTTCTGTTGGTGATAAGGTCGACATAATAGAAACTAGACCAATTTCAAAAGATAAAAAATTCAAATTATTAAAAGTTGTTATTCCTACAAAAAAAGTTTTAGAAGATTTGGATATAAATAACAAATAAAAATATGATTCAACCAAGATCAATAGTAATTATAGCTGATAATACCGGAGCAAAAATAGGCCGAATTTTTAAAGTTTTGGGACATGCCGGAAAAAGATATGCAGAAATAGGCGATGTTGTTGTTTTGTCTGTCCAAAAATCAGAACCTAGAAAACAAGTAAAGAAAAAAGATGTTTTGCATGCTGTAGTTATAAGACAAAAAAAACCTTTTAGAAGAAAAGATGGATCATATATTAGATTCGACGAAAATTCAGTAGTTATATTAGCCAAAAATACAAAAGAACCTATTGCAAACAGAATCTTTGGTCCTGTACCAAGAGAGTTGGTCGAAATGGGTTATCAAACAATAGTGTCAATGGCACCTGAAGTTATATAAAAATTATGAAAATCAAAAAAGGAGACAATGTAATAATAATTGCGGGAAAAGATAAGGGAAAGAAAGGAAAAGTTCTTAAGTCTTTACCACAAATTCAAAAAGTTATTGTTGATGGTCTTAATGTTGTAAAAAGACACAAAAAACCAAGACAACAAGGCAAAAAGGGAGAAATAGTAGATGTTTTTTCTCCGATACATGTTTCAAATGTGTCTTTGTCAAAGGTCGAATCAAAATCTAAAACAACAAAAAAAGATAAATAAAAAATATGTATATAGATATAACAACAAAAGAAAAAGAGATTTTTGAAAAATTAAAAACTAAATTTAATTACACAAATCCTCTACAAGCACCAAAAATTGAAAAAATAATTGTTTCAACTGGTGTTGGTTCAACAAATGACAAGAAAAAAATAGAATTAATTGAACAAAGATTAGCACAAATAACTGGCCAAAAACCTTCAACACAACTTGCAAAAAAATCAATTGCTCAATTCAAGGTCAGAGAAGGACAGCTTTCTGGTTACAAAGTTACCCTAAGAGGAAAAATGGCTAGAGATTTTTTGGCTAAAATAATACATATTGCTCTTCCAAGAACAAGAGACTTTCGTGGGCTTTCAAAGAGTGGTGTGGATGAAATGGGTAATTATTCTTTTGGAATAAAAGAAAGTACAATTTTTCCAGAAACATCAGATGAGGAATTAAAAAATGTTTTTGGTATGTCTGTAACAATTGTTACAAATTCAAAAAACAAAGAAGAGACATTGGCATTTTTGGAACACATAGGTTTGCCTTTCAAAAAATCGTAAAATCAATTGACATATGACCCTTCAATTGATAGTATAGGCTAAACTTGAATCGGGTTAAAGACAAAATATTTATATGGCGAAAACATCATCAATAGCAAAAGCAAAAAAGAAACCAAAATTTAAAAGTCGAGTAATAAGACGATGTTTTCGATGTGGAAGAAGAAGGGGGTATATGAGAGACTTCGGTATGTGCAGAATTTGTTTTAGAGAATTAGCTAACGAGGGAGAAATTCCCGGAATAAAAAAATCATCATGGTAGGAGATAGTATTTCAAATTTAATAAATGGGCTAAAAATAGCATCTATTGCAAAAAAAGACTCTGTTTCTATTTCCAGCTCAAAAATGATAGAAAATGTTTTAAATACATTAAAGAAATCTGGATTTATATCTGATTTCAAGGTTTCTGGAGAAAAAAAGAAAACCGTAAAAATAGATCTTTTGTATGTAGATGGTGAACCAAAAATAAAGGGAGTAAAAAGAGTCTCAAAATACTCAAAAAGAATTTATAAGAAAACAAAAGAACTAAGACCGGTAAAAAGCAATTACGGTGTTTCAATAATGACAACACAAAAAGGTATAATGACTGGAGCAGAAGCAAAAAAGGCAAATATCGGAGGAGAGATTTTATTTGAAATTTGGTAAAAATATGTCAAGAATAGGAAAAAAAATAATAGAGATACCAGAAAAAACAGAAGTAACTGTTGGAGCAAATTCTGTTTCTGTGAAAGGTCCATTAGGTTCTTTGGAAATGAAATATGACCCACAAATCCAAATCAAAATTGAAGACAAAAAAATAACTCTAAATCCAAAAAAAGAAAACAAAGATCTTTTGGCAAAATGGGGAACATACAGTTCTATAATTTCAAACATGATAAAAGGTGTTAATTCAGAATACAAAAAAACCTTGATTATAGAAGGGGTTGGTTATAGGGCAGAAGTAAAAGGACAAAATTTAGTTTTGAATATTGGATTATCTCATCAAGTTCCAATGAAAATTCCAGAAGGAATAAAAGTTTCTGTTGAGGGCGATAAAATTTTAATAAGTGGTATAAACAAAGAATTAGTTGGTCAATTTTCATCTGATGTTAGATCAATGAAAAAACCAGAACCTTATAAGGGTAAAGGTATTAGATATTCTGACGAAATTATCAGAAGAAAAGAAGGTAAGAAAACAGCATAATTTTTATGAGTAACACAAAATTACAAAAAAGAATAAGAAGACATAGCAAAATCAGAGCAAAAATTTCTGGTACAGAACAAAAACCAAGATTTTCAGTTTCAAAATCAAATACTAATATTATTGCTCAAATAATTAATGACGAAAAAGGAGAAACTATTGTATATGTTTGGACAAAAAATGTTGAAGGTAAAAATTTAAAAGAAAAATCAATAAATGCTGGTAAAAAAATAGCAGAATTGGCAAAAGATAAAAAAATCAAAAAAGTTGTTTTCGATAGGGGTGGATTTTTGTATGCTGGAAACATAAAAGCATTAGCTGATTCAGCCAGACAATCTGGACTTGAATTTTAATTATTCCAAAAAATATGACAGACGATATAAAAAATAAAGAAATAGAAACAACACAAAAAACCGATACAAAAAATCATGGCCCGGTTTCAAATACTGGTGATTTCAAAAATAATAATGAAAGATCTGGTTTCAAAAAAAATAAAAGAACCTCAAAAAGAAAACCAACAAAGCAAAGAAGTGAATTTGATCAAAAAATAATTGACATTAGAAGAGTTACAAGAGTTGCATCTGGAGGAAGAAGATTCAGTTTCAGTGTTGCGGTCGTTGTCGGAAATAAAAAAGGTAAAGTTGGTGTTGGAACAGGTAAAGCTGGAGACACATCACTTGCAATAGACAAAGCTGTAAAAGATGCACAAAAAAAATCTATTTTAATAAATACAACAAAAAAAATGTCTATTGCTCACGAGGTTTCAGCAAAATTCAATAGTGCAAGAGTTTGCATAATGCCTGCACCGGGTAGAGGATTAATAGCCGGCAGTTCACTTAGAGATATATTGGAATTGGGTGGATTGAATGATTTGAATTGCAAAATTTTCTCTGGAAGTAAAAACAAATTAAATATTGCAAAAGCAACCATAAAAGCACTTTCTAATTTACCAAAAACATCAGACAATCAAAGAGAGTCTTTTTACTCAAAAAAAGATACAACACAAAAGTCAGTTTCAAATTCTAAAAACAAATAATTGTTAAATTTATGAAAATACATCAAATTATAAAAAATAAAAAATTGAAAAAATCCAGACTAATTGGTCGTGGTGGCAAAAGAGGCAAAACATCTGGAAAAGGAACAAAAGGACAAAAAGCCAGATCTGGTAGAAAAATAAGACCAGAAATAAGAGACATAATCAAAAAAATTCCAAAACTAAGAGGTCGTGGAGTTAATTATAACAAATCAAGATTTGCACCTTTTGTTGTCCTAAATCTTTCAAAAATAGAATCTGCATTTGATGAAAATTCTATTGTAAATAAAAAGTCCTTGTTTGACAAAAACTTAATCAAAAAGATTAATGGAAAATTTCCAAGAGTCAAAATAACTTATGGTGATATAAAGAAAAAAATAAATTTTTCTGGATTATATTTTACAGAAAAAGCCAAACAAATTGTCGCAAAAGTTGGTGGTAAAATAAAATAAAAATAAAATGTTTTTAAATTTTTTAAACAAAATCAAATTAGTTTTTAAAGATAAAAAACTATCAAAAAAGATATTTTTCGTTTTGATTTGTTTAATAATTTTTAGACTATTTGCATCAATTCCAATTCCGGGAATAGATCAAAATGCATTAAGACAATTTTTGGATAATAATGAATTTTTCGGATTGCTAAATATATTTTCTGGTGGCGGCTTATCTGGTCTTTCAATTGTAATGCTTGGTGTTGGTCCATATATTACATCCTCAATTATAATGCAACTGCTGACAATTATGTCACCAAAATTAAAGGCCTTATATCATGAAAATGGCGAAATGGGCAGAAAAAAATTCATGCAATATTCTCGTCTTTTGACTTTGCCGATAGCAGTTATACAAGCATTTGGATTTTTAATGCTTCTACAGCAACAGGGTATTGTGGCACAGTTGGGGACAATGGCTTTGGTTACAAATATTATTACAATAACTGCTGGCTCAATGCTTTTGATGTGGGTTGGTGAATTAATAAGCGAATTTGGAATTGGAAATGGTGTTTCTTTAATAATTTTCTCTGGAATAGTTGCTGGTCTCCCAACAGCACTAAGGCAAATTCTATTTTCATATGATCCTGCAATGATTCCAACTTATGTTGCATTTTTGTTTGTTGGAATAGCTATAATTTTGGGTGTTGTTGTTATAACAGAATCAGAAAGACCAATACCAATTACATATGCAAAACAAATTAGAGGTAATAGGCAATATGGAGGGGTTTCTACATATTTACCACTGAGAGTTAATATGGCTGGAGTTATTCCAATAATTTTTGCACTATCTGTTTTGTTGTTGCCACAAATGATTACAAATTTTCTATCAGCATCAAGCAATCCAACAGTTCAATCTGTCAGCGAAGCCATAAATAACTTCTTAACCAATCAATGGTTTTACGGAATCACATATTTTGTTTTGGTATTTTTGTTTACTTATTTTTATACTGCAGTTACTTTTGATCCAAATTCTATTTCACAAAATTTACAAAAATCTGGAGCATTTATTCCAGGTGTTAGGCCGGGAGAATCAACATCGGCACATATTGCGAATATTCTAACAAGAATAACTTTGGTTGGTGCTTCGTTTTTGGGTGTAATAGCAGTATTGCCAATAATTGTCCAAAACTTATCCGGAATAACATCTCTTACAATTGGAGGAACCGCTTTACTTATCGCCGTATCGGTTGTCATTGATTTGATCAAAAAAATAGAATCACAAATCTCAATGAGAGAATATTAATTTTCTTTTTGTTTACTATTTTCTTTTTAATTTTTTAAAAAAGTTCTAAATTTTTATTTAGAATTTGTTTGTGGTGAAGATTTTATTATTTTGTTATAATAATTTTATGTCATGGGGAACTAAGAGAAGAAATGCTATATTATCGTTATTTTTTTTCGGTCTTTTGATTTTGATTGGAACATATCTTTTTATATTTTTAAATAAAGAACCTACCTGTTTTGATGGTAAAAAAAATGGAGATGAAGCCGGAATTGATTGTGGCGGTAGTTGTGCCTTAAAATGTGAAGGTGAAATAATAGATGTTGTTATACATTGGAACAGATATTTTGAAATTGTTCCTGGAGTTTATAATGCATTAGCTTATATAGAAAATCTAAATGCCGATAGCGGTGTATTAAATGCAAAATATTTATTTACATTATATGACGAAAAAAACTTTGTTTTAGATAGAAGATATGGACAAATAAAAATTAGACCAAAAGAAATTATCCCAATATTTGAACCGGGTCTTGATACTGGAAAATTAATACCAGCCAGATCAACTTTTGAATTTACAGAAAAATTAATATGGCAAAAAACCGAACCAAACGATAGATATTTGCAAATAAACAATCAAAGATTTTTTGAAGTTGATGGATTGCCAAGAATATCTGCAGATATTACAAACACATCTATATTTAGATCAAAAGATATAAAAATTGTTGTTATTATATATGATGAACAGGGTAATGCAATTACAACATCTAGTACTATTGTTGATACTTTAGAAAAAGATCAAACAAGACAAATAATTTATACATGGCCACAACAATTTTCAAGACCAATGAGTCGTTTTGAAATAATACCGTTGTATGACTAGTTTTAAGTTTTTGATCAAAAATTGGTTAAAAGATGTAGACTGGATATTGTTGCTTTCTGTAATACCGGTGGTTTTTTTTGGTCTCATAACAATGTATTCATTTGTTTCTGATAATAATCTTTTTTCAAGACAGGTCATTTGGTTTATTTTATCAATTTGTGCATTTTTTATATTCACTAGTTTTGATTTTAAATTTCTAAAAAATACACAAGTTGTATTTTGGATTTATTTGTTTGCGGTGGGCCTTCTAGCCTCTCTTTTTTTTACCGGCTCCACATTTAAGGGTGCCAGAAGCTGGATTGATTTTGGAATTTTTGCTTTTCAGCCAGTTGATTTTGCAAAAATTGCTTTAATTTTAATTTTGGCAAAATATTTTTCCAGAAGACATATAGAAATAAAAAACATTAGACATATAATAGTTTCCGGGGTCTATGCTTTGGTATTGTTTGCTCTTGTCGGAATTCAGCCAGATTTTGGTTCGGCTATATTAATTTTTTTGATTTGGTTTGGAATGGTTTTTGTTTCTGGTATTTCCAAAAAACATCTTTTGATGGTTTTTGTTGTTGGCATAACTTCTTTTTTAATTATGTGGAATTTTGTTTTTATGGATTATCAGAAAGACAGAATAAAAACTTTTTTAGACCCACTTCATGATATTCAAGGTGCCGGATATAATGCATATCAGTCAATGATTACCGTGGGATCGGGGCAAATTTTTGGAAAGGGTATAGGATATGGAACACAATCAAGATTAAAATTTTTACCAGAATATCAAACGGATTTTATATTCGCTGCTTTTGCTGAGGAGTGGGGTTTTTTTGGTGTAATACTATTGTTTTCTTGTTATGGAATTTTGATTTTTAGAATTTTGTATAATTCTTTAAGTTTTCAATCAAATTTTGAATCTTTATTTGCTATAGGATTAGCGATACTTTTTTCTAGTCATTTTATTATACATGTTGGTATGAATGTTGGCTTGTTGCCAGTTACGGGGCTTAACTTACCTTTTATGTCTTATGGTGGTACAAGTTTGTTGTTTTCTTTTATTTCTCTTGGCATATTAAATAGTATGAGAAAGAATTCAAAAAATGTTAGAAGAAATTTGTCGGACACAGAAATTGTGGGTTTTTGATTATCTTTGCCTTTGAACGGGCTTTAAAGTATTATTGAATCATGAGTATTTTTAATAAAAAAGAGTCAATTATATTGGTTGTTGGAGATTTTATTATCCTTTTTGTATCTTTATGGATTGCTCTGTCTATTAGATATTTTTCATTTCCAAATATTGAAACCGTTCAGACACACCTTTATCCATTTTTCATTATTTCTTTATTTTGGATTTTTATTTTTTATGTTGCTGGTTTGTATGAAAAGCACACCATAATCTTTAAGAAAAATTTACCAAATACATTATTTAATACCCAAATAATAAATTCTCTTGTAGCTATATTGTTTTTTTATCTTTTTCCTAATTTTTTGATAACACCAAAAACTATTTTATTTATATATATTATTATATCATTTGCAATAATTTTTCTTTGGAGATTGAATTTTTTTAAAATTTGGAATTCAAAAAATAAACAAAATGCAGTTTTCATATCTGATTTGCCAGAAGATGTTTTTTTAAAAGAGGAGCTGATAAATAATAATTCATATGGAATTAATTTGGTATACACTTTTGATTCAAAAGATTTAAAAGAAAAAATCAAGAATGATTCAAAATTTTCTGAGAACCTATTAAAGCTTTTAAACGAAGACAAAATAGATATATTTATAGCCAATTTACAAAACCCAGATTTGATAGAGTTTTTTCCAAAAATGTATGAATTTATATTTAAAAATGTAAAATTTATTGATAAAAATAAAATATACGAAACTATTTTTGGTCAAATTTATCCATCATCTCTAGATTATAATTGGTTTTTGGAAAACATATCTATCAAAAATAATTTAAAGTATGATTATCTAAAAAGATATTTTGATTTTACAGCATCAATTATTATTGGAATCTTGAGTTTGTTTTTATATCCCATAATTTATCTTTTAATAAAAATGGAAGACGGTGGAACTATTTTTTATTTCGATGAAAGGGTTGGAAAAAATAATAAAAAAATAAAATTAATAAAATTCAGGACAATGAAATATGACGATTCTGGTCAAAAAGTTGTAACAAAGGTTGGGAATTTTTTGAGAAAAACTAGATTAGATGAAATTCCTCAAATAATAAATGTAATAAGAGGTGACATGTCTCTTATTGGTCCGCGACCAGAGCAATTAGAATTAGTTAATATTTATAAAAATGAAATTGATTTTTATGACATAAGACATATCATCAGGCCGGGCCTGTCTGGGTGGGCTCAAATCAATCAAGATAATCATCCACATCACTCTGTTGATATTTCAGCCACTTTTGAAAAATTATCATATGATTTGTTTTATCTAAAAAATCGTTCAATTGTGCTTGATTTAAAAATCGCTCTAAAAACCGTCAAAATTATTTTTTTAAGAAAGGGGAAATAGGATTATTCAATTTAGTTGAAAAAAAATTAAATTCGTGCATAATATTAACTTATGTTAAAGGTTAGATTATCAGCTTTATTTTTATTACTTATAGGAGCAATTTCTATTGTTTTTGTTTTTTATTCTGAAAATATTTCAAAAACAGAAAGATTTTTATTCAAGTTTGGACTAGATCTTGATGGTGGAACACATCTAACATACAGAGCGGATGTTTCTGGTATAGATTCAAATCAAATTGACGATTCGATGAATTCCCTTAGAAGAACAATAGAAAGAAGAGTAAATCTTTTTGGTGTTTCGGAGCCAATTGTTCAAATAGAAAAGGGTGGATTTTTTAGTGATAACAGAGATGATTATAGGTTAATTGTTGAGTTGCCGGGAGTAACAGATGTTACAGAGGCCATCAAACAAATTGGTGCTACACCAATTTTGGAATTCAAATTAGAAAAAAAAGAATTAGATCTTGATGATCAAAATATCGTTTTGGGTCAAGATTCACAACCAACTATTTCTTTGGATATATCAAAATTATATGAATCTACTGGTCTTACCGGATCACAATTGAGAAGGGCTAGTTTGGTTTTTGATAGTTTTGGTGGGCAGCCAACAATTCAATTAAATTACAATGATGATGGTAGAGAATTGTTATCAAAAATAACTTCAGAAAATATCGGTAGAAATATGGCCATTTTTTTGGATGGTGAAATTATATCCAATCCGGTTATCAGGGACAAAATTACAAATGGAGAAGCGATAATAAGTGGTTCTTTTACACCAGAAGAGGCGAGAGAATTGGTTCGAAACCTAAACTTCGGAGCTTTACCAGCACCAATAGAATTAATTGAAACACAAACAATTGGACCAACACTTGGTAAGGAAACAGTTTCTGGCGGAATAAGAGCATTGATATATGCTTTTTCTTTGATATTTATTTTTATGTTAATTTGGTATAGATTATCCGGACTAATTTCTATAATCGCTTTAATTTTTTATGTGGCATTTATGTTGTCTTTATTCAAACTGATACCAGTCACATTGACCGCCGCAGGTTTGGCCGGATTTATATTATCTATTGGAATGGCAGTAGATGCTAATATTTTGATTTTTGAAAGAATTAGAGAAGAATTACAAAAAAACTCAAATCTTTATGATGCTATAAAAACCGGTTCAGACAGGGCTTGGTCTTCAATTAGAGATGGAAATTTGACAAGCATCATATCTGCCGTTGTTTTGTATTGGATGTCGGGAACATCTTTGGTTCAGGGTTTTGCTCTTGTGTTTGGAATTGGTGTTTTGGTTTCAATGTTTACGGCGGTTGTTGTATCAAAAATATTATTATTATCTGTTAGTTCCAAAAAGGATGGTTCTGTAAATAATACAACAAAAATATTATTTGGTTCTGGATTTGGAATTATCAATAAATTAAAATAAAACAATGTTTGTCATAAATTACAGAAAAATATTTTACACAATTTCAATTTTATTAATCGGATTTTCTGTTTTCGCTATTTCTTTTTGGGGTATAAATTTTGGAATAGATTTTACAGGTGGTTCTATTTTGGAAATCAGATTTCAAGATGAAAAATTACAAAAAAATGACCTTTTAAATACTTTAAACGGTTTAGATTTACAAAGAGAATTTTCTGTTAGAGAAACAGGTGATAGTGGTTATATTATTAGAGCAAAAGAATTATCTGATGAACAAAAAAGTTTAGTGATTAATGCAATTTCAGAAACAGGAAAATCTTTTGAGGAGGTAAGATTTAATAATGTCGGTCCAACCCTGGGAAAAGAATTGCAAAACAGAGCCTTACTGGCAATGTTTTTGGTCATTCTTGCAATTGTTATTTTTATTGCTATAGCATTTAGTCAAGTTTCAAAACCGGTTTCTTCTTGGAAATACGGAATTGTTGCAGTTATAACTTTTATTCACGATGTCATAATACCGATTGGGCTTTTTGCAATACTCGGAAGATTTTATGGTGTCGAGGTTGATACTTTATTTGTGATTGCGATTCTGGTTGTATTGGGATATTCAATAAACGATACGATTATTGTGTTTGACAGAATCAGAGAAAACCTAAAAGAAATTCCAGAAAAAATTCGCAAAGAAAAATTTTCAGAAGTTGTTGGTAAAAGTTTATCTCAAACAATTTCAAGATCAATAAATACATCTCTTACAACTCTTGTTACTTTATTGGCATTGTTTTTGGTTGGTGGTGATGCTACAAAATGGTTTTCTCTGGCATTAATGTCCGGTATTTTGGCTGGTACATATTCTTCAATATTTTTTGCCGCTCCAATGTTGGTTACTTTTAATAAATTAGATAAGCAAAATTAGGGTATTGACAATAAAAATCGTTTTGCTACAATACGATAACCTCTTTTATGAGGGTTTTTATTTGGCCGATAGGCCTTATGAAAATGGGAACTTTGAAAACTAAATAGTATTTGCATTTATCTGGTAGGTAAAACCTAACAGATTCATTGCATTGTGCATCGCATCATTTTTAATGATGCAAAAAAATCACAAAATTATTATCCTTTATTTTGTCTCGTTTTAATTCTTTAGCTAAGAGTTTGATCCTAGCTCAGGATGAACGCTGGCGGCGTGGATAAGGCATGCAAGTCGAACGCCTTCGCAAGAAGGAGTGGCAGACGAGGTAGTAACACGTAGGAATGTACCCAAAAGTCAAGAATAACTTATCGAAAGATAAGCTAATACTTGATGGTCTCTTCGGAGTAAAGATTTATCGCTTTTGGAATATCCTGCGTAGTATCAGGTAGTTGGTAGGGTAATGGCCTACCAAGCCAATGACGCTTAGGGGAGCTGAGAGGCTGACCCCCACCGATGGTACTGAGACACGGACC
>CALLZK010000029.1 GCA_937858275.1 uncultured bacterium | reverse complement strand
ATCTCTATGGGTCTGTCTAATTGATAGATAAAACGAAGTTCTTCTTTGTTTAGGGGTTTTTTTCTTTCAGATTTAACCTTGACGGATAACAACATTCTGGAATCATGGATTTTTTGTTTTGAATTGTCACCATTTGGCAGAGTGTTGAGTTTGGCTTCTAGAGTATCGGTAATATATGGATCAATGTCTTCGTTAGCATTATATGTGCCTCTGACCTCATAGACTTGACCGGATTTGTTGGTAGCAATAGCGACTCTTGGTATAGTATTGTTTCCTTCTTCATCTTCTGAGAAGAATAGTATGACTGGTCCATTGTTAATGTATTTTTTTGCATGGGAATCTTGTGCAATACACAGATAACTCCTTTTGCCATATAGTGATTGAACTAGTTTGTCTGGGTTGGTGAAGGTGATCCACTCCCCCTTGATGTTTTCGATATCTTTATGTTTTTCTTTATCTAAATGTTTGATTGTTTGACCGTATAGTTTGTCAAAACTGGCATTGGATTTGACCAATTGAATTAGGAAATCTGGAGTATTGGGATTGGGGATGTTTTTGTGAGCAGAGTTGATAGCATCAAAAACATATGCTAGAGCTTCTCTGTCTAATTCTGGTATTGGTTCTGTGGTACTCTTGGTTCTTTTGGGAAAAGTGTGTTCGGGAGTGATTGAACCCAATTTCAGAACATTAGACATCACAAAGTATTTGAAATCTGTGGTGTATGGATTGTTTTCTGATTGAGTTAGATAATCAAACCATTCTGATATACGATTTTGTTGTTCACTGATTATTCTATCTTTTTCTTGTTCTCTATTTATAGGTTCTGTTATGCCGTGAACTCTGTTGTATTCTGTTTTGTATATAAAATATGATTCTGGGATATCCTGTCTGTCGGTGACAAAGTGTTTTAATATTAGATATTTGTATCGTTCCCCAGCCTCATTTGGTTGATGTTGATGTTTGCTGTCTTCTGTGACTGATTGTTGTTTGAAAAAGTTCTCTAGTTTGGATAGATATGCTTCTATTCTTTTGTCATGGTCTCTGAGTATTGATGGATCTTGTTCTGTTCTGGATTGTTTGGTGGCATTTTTGACGACTTTTTCTTCGTTTTGAAGATTGTATCCTTTCAGCCAACCGAATGGATTTGGGAATTGTTTCATAATGAGGGTATTATAT
>CALLZK010000028.1 GCA_937858275.1 uncultured bacterium | reverse complement strand
ATCGCATGCTATTAACATAATAAAAAATTATACCACAAAATCAGTGATGTAAAAATATAAAAATCAAACTTCCAGAATGGTCTTTTCACTTAATTTATAACCATTAAAATTAGTCTCTGCAAGATCAATTAATTTTATTTGTTTATTACCAGTATATTTTCTATAAGCTTTCCAAACCTGATTTCTATTTGTTGATGATTGAGTAGAAAGATCATCGATAATTGCGAGTTTGGCTTTTTTGCCAGTTTCGTCTTGATATTTTTTTAAATATTCTTTAAATGCATCGATAATCTGATCAACCAAGGATTGTTGTGCCCTTTCCGACATAGACATCAAAAATCCTTCTCTTGGATTATTGGCACGAATTACAAATACAGTTTCTCCATTAACATCTTCGGTTTCAATCAATAAACAAGATCCCTTAAAATTTAAGTTACTTTTCTGATCTCTTCTACCAAACAAAAATGCATGAACCCTATGATATTCAACATTTTCATGCATATTATTAATTTGACTCGTATAACAAGCATCTCCAATGTTTCCAGCAGTCAATCTGGCAATTCCAGATACGGGAATTAATTCAAGATCTATTTTTTCCGTATCAACAACTTCCGACAAACTCAATGATTCTATTTTTTCTTTGACTAAATCAATAGAGTTTTTATCTTTTTGAGATTTAATCAATCCTAATACTTTATGAATTTTGTCTATCAATTTCGGGTCATTTATTTTATCTATATAATGATCTCTCAAACCGTGATTCAAAAAATCATGTAAAGTTCTTGTATATTGAATTTTATCAGAATCATCAGATATCAATTCATCTTTAAAACCGTGCAATTCTGAAGAATTGAAAATATCAACAGATAATATTTTAGCAAATAATTCATCTACCTCTGAAATATCAGACAAGATTTTTAATGCTTCTATATTGTCCTGAGGCAAATTAGATAAAATATTTATTATATTTTGTATTTTTTGAATTTGATTTAAAATACCAATTTTAGCATTTGGATTATTTAATTTTTTTTGCAAAGAAATTCTTTTATCTCTTTCTTTTAAATCTGTCGCCTCATCAATATATTCTTGCCACATAACTTGATTATTTAAAGACAAAACCCTTTGCGAATTTTCAATATCAGCTTTTAATTTTTTTATAGTATTAAAAATCAAAACTTCTCTAGATACAGAAAGAGATTCTTTAAATAATTGTTGTTTTTTTATAACTGTTTCAATAAATTGTTTGCTTTTTATATACTGACTTAATTCTTCTGATTCAATTTTTCTAACATTTTCTACTTGTAAATTAATGTGACGAATTTCCATTAAGTATGGCGGTATATTATATTCATTAGTTTCCGCATACTCTTTCCACTTTTTTTGATCTATATGTCTGTCCCATGTGCTAGATAATAAAAATCTAGACTTAAACATCCCGTAGACCAAACTATCTCCCAAATCAATATTTTGTTCTTCGGCTTTATTATTTAAAATAGCATCTTGAATATTGTCTATTATTTTTTTAAACTCTCCAAGACTCATTGCTTTCATACCAAGTTTTTGTAGTTTTTGAGTTTGTTCTGGAGTTAGCGACTTTTTTAAAATCGCATATGCATACTGAAATAATTCTAAACTCTTTATTGCCCCAATTTCTCTAATGTATGAAAGAATTTCTTTTTGATTTTCCATAATCGAAATACCAGATTTATCAATCATATTTAAAAGTGGTAAAACATCAGAATACCATTGATTATTGTCTTGATTTTCAATATTGGGATTAAATTCAATAATACCTCTAAGTTGTTTTGTAAATTTAGAGTGTGGACTATCTAATATGTCAAAATGCAATGATAGTTCTATATTTGCCAGATCAGAAAAATCACTCTTTTTTTCTTTTACAATATCTATTATATATTGATCCGACAAATCAAATTCCGTCTTTATTTTCAAAACAGAGATTATATTTTCTCTCAACAAACAATTAATCGTGCTCGCTTTAACTGATTCTAAAAAGATGTTTTCTGAAATATCAAATTCTTCTTTGATTCTGACAACGGCAGATATAATTCCCAGCGATAAACAATGTGTCATGCACCCCTTAGCTGCTTGTTGAATTTCCGGTGAAGATAAAAATTCTACGGAGATATCAAATTGTTGTTTTACCCTTAATGCATTATGTATGTTATTTTCTAATAAATATTTTGTTATTGCCTTGTTGACGGCCCCTGTAATAACCTCCTCATGAACATAAGGTGCAATATATCTTGTTTGTTTTTTATAATCATCTATATATGTTCTTGATAAAACATCAATTAAACAATTTTTGGCTGCTTGTTGAAATTCTGTTGATGACACAAAATCTTTGGGAATATTAAATTTTTCTAATAATACATAAGATTCGTATGTTAGCCCTAAAGATAAGCAAGTTATCACACCTTTTTGAGCAGATTGTTGAAATTCTGGTAAAAATAAAAATTCATCTGGAAGATTTAATTCCTGCTTGATTTCCATAACATATCCAACATATCCATTTAGCAGCTTATCTGCAACAACATTTTTTACAATTTCAAAATAAACATTTTCTGGAATATCAAATTGTTCTTTTATTTTGACAAAATCACCTATTCGACTTAAAGACAAACAATTAGCCATCGCATCTTTAATAGCATCAATAAAAATATTTTCTGGAATATTAAATTCCTCTTTTATTTTTATAACATCAGCCATATTACATTCTAATTGAGATAAAAGATTTGTTATACCAATTTTAATCGCTTCAATAAAGACATGTTCTGGAATATCAAATTCTTCTTTGATTTTTATAGAATCAATTATATTTCCTTTTGATAAAAAAATTACAATATCATGTTTTGCAGATAATTGTTCAGATGTAAGTTCTCTATCTTTGTGTTTTAAATATTCTTTGATTAATATTTGTGAATCATTGTCAGATTCTGTATTAGTAGATGAAATTTTTTTTATGTTTTCGGATGATTTCATTGGGTTATTGTATCAAAATAATTAATCACAAACCATCACCGCACTTTTGCATTCCTCCGCAGTCGTTTTTAGTCAAG
>CALLZK010000027.1 GCA_937858275.1 uncultured bacterium | reverse complement strand
AGGTCTCACATGACTGTTGCCAAACTTGGACTCGAACCAAGATACTCGCCTCCAGAGGGCGATGTCCTACCATTAGACGATTTGGCAATAATTTTATTGTATCAAAATTTAAACCCATAAACACCACCAAGATGTCCTACTTGAAAGAACGGGGATGGATGAAAATTTATTTTCATATCATCCGAGCGAAGTTCAAGCAAGATGCGGAGCATCTTACCATTAGACGATTTGGCAATTTATATATTTTAAACTATTTAAAGCAAGGTATTCTTTCTTCATTCAATTGTAAATTGAATAAATTTGCAAAAACCTCACCACTATTTTTTATCACAATTTCAGCAACTCCGCCATTTCTAACACTGTCTTCCCAATACTGATCAAAAATAAAATTTCCTAAAGAATAAAAAATTGGTTTATTCTTATAAAAATCTAAATCTTGCACTATGTGCGGATGATGCCCAATTATCACATCTGCCCCATTATCAACAAATTCCCTCGCCCATTTTTTTACTCGTTCTGGCGGTGGAACATATTCATCACCCCAATGTGCAAAAACAATTATTTTATCAACACCATCTCTAAATTTTAAAATATCAGAAATGGTTTCTGTTGCTGAACCAAAAAATTCATTGAAAGGGATTAATGCGATTTTTATGTTATTTTTTTCTAAAACCAATACTCTATAATTTTCTTCAATCGGATCACCAAAATAAAATAAATTTTCTTTCAAAATATTTTCTCTGGTTTGCAAAACCCCAGATCTACCATAATCAAAAATATGATTATTGGCTACACCAAAAACATTTATACCCGATCTTTTCATTGCAGAAAGTGCTTCTTTTGACATTGTAAATTGAAAACTTGCAATGTCACCAATTGGTAATTGGCCCAAATTATTTGAAACATAATTTGTAATTGGTCCTTCCAAATTTATAGTCACAAAATCATAATTAGAAAATCTATCACTAACACATTTAAAATAAAAATCATATCCAACAGTTTCGGCTCTTCTTCTAATAGATCTATCCATCATCACATCTCCAAAAAATAACATTTTTATTTCTTTTTCTGGATCATTTAAAATAATATTTTGATCATTTTCGATATACAAATTATTATCAAAGACATTTTTTTGATTTTCTGAATTTGCATTAAATTTTAAATTAAAAATATTTGCAAAAACAATAAATACAATTCCAATTAAAAAAATAATTAATGAAAAAAATAATAAATATTCTTTTTTTGAAAGTTTTTCTTCAAAATCCATCTAAATATTTTTATCTCTCAAATATGCAAATCCGCCATAAATTCCGCCAATAGAGCCGAGTTCTGCCATTTTTATTTCTGGAATTGTTGGATGAATTTTCATCATTTTTGTAATTTGATTTTTCAAATTTTCAAAATTAAAATCTCTTGCCATAGATCCGCCCACCACCACCACATCAGGAGACCAGTGCAAAATACAGTTATGAATTCCAATTGCTACATTTTTTTCTACTTCCGCCCAACCACCTGTCTTTGCAAAATCTTTTGGCTCCATTCCAGATTTTTTTGCCACTTCTGTTCCAGAACATAAATCTTCCCAATTTTCTCCTGTTTGATTATTCAAAATCTGAAAACCCGGTTCAAAACCAAAATTATTTTCTTCAAATTTTCCTCGAACAATTTTTACTCCACCAATCCCAGTTGAAACAGTTATATAAACTACTTTTTCAAAACTTTTTCCTGCACCAGCAACAGCTTCACCCAAGCCAACAATTGAAGTATCGTTTTCCACGAAAATTTTTGGAGGATTTGATCTGCCCAAAATAAGATCAAATAAACCTTTTTTTTCAGAAATTTTGCTTAATTCTTTTTCAAAAAATTCTCTAATTGGAATTTTTTCCCAAGCGGTCAAATGTGGGGCTTTTATCAAAAAATTATGAGTCTCGTCCAATACTCCGGCAATACCAAAAACTGCGGAATCGATTTTTTCTGATTTTAAAATTTTACCAGTTTGCAAATCTCTTTTTACAACAAGATCATAAATTGTCTCAGCAATCATTTTCAATCCCTCATTTGGATCTTTTGGTGTTTCTTTTATTATCGGTTCATCAAAATTTATACCGTCTTTGGATTTTGCAACTCGAAACTTTGTACCACCAATATCGCATGCTATTAACATAATAAAAAATTATACCACAAAATCAGTGATGTAAAAA
>CALLZK010000026.1 GCA_937858275.1 uncultured bacterium | reverse complement strand
TGGGTCACTCCGATACTTTGTTCTTACTGCGGAGAGTGTGGGATTCGAACCCACGAGGGCGTTTAGACCCTACCTCGTTAGCAGTGAGGCGCTTTCGGCCAGCTCAGCCAACTCTCCTTAAAAAATCAAATTTATTTTTAAATTCAATTTTTCTTATCATAACCATATTTTAAACAAAATTCAAATTTATTTTGCAATTGTAAATATAAAAATTCTTTTTATATTTTCTCTATCTAATATTTTTATAATCTCACCAGCAGTATAACCGGTAGTCACAATATCATCTATCAAAATTATATTTTGCCCAATCAACTTATTTTCAAATTTTTTATTCAAATAAAATACTCCCGAAATATTTTTTTGCCTATCATTTTTATTTTTCCAAGATTGTTTTTGAGTATAGATTTTTTTCTCAATTAATTTTTTCTCATATCTAACTTTAAGTTTTCCATTTTTAACAATATTTTTAAAAATAGAATCACAAATCAATTCACATTGATCAAATCCTCTTTCTTTTTTTCTTTTTTCATGAACTGGTACAAAACTCAAAATAAATTCCTGATAAAAATCAATTTCATTTTTATTTTTAAAAAAGTTCTCAATTTTTTCTGCCATAAAAAAACCAAAAACATCAGCATAATTTTTTTTATTTTTAAATTTGAATTGGCTAATCATTTCTTTAATTAGTTTATTTTTATAAAAAAATACAGAATGTATTTTGTAGTTTTTGTTTTTCACATATATTTCTTTGAATAAATAATTTTTTTTATACTCATTTAATATTTTAAATAAATCAAAATTAGAAATATTTTTTAAAAAAATTGCTTCTTTTGATTCTGGGAAAATTAACTCAATTATTTTTTGATACACACTTAATAACACTTTTCTTATTTCCATAATTAAATTTATGTTATAATATATCTTGATTATTATGGCTTTCGATCTTAATAATTTTTTTAATAATTTTTCAAAAAAAACTGAACAAAGTGCAGTTGGTATTGACATTGGCTCATCTTCCATAAAAATAGTTGAAATAAAAAAGAAAAATGATCGAGCGGTTTTGCATACATACGGCGAAATTGCTCTTGGTCCATATGCTGGAACCGAAATTGGTAGAGCCACAAAACTTCCACCAGACAAAATTGCCGAAGCTCTAAGAGATGTTCTAAAAGAATCAAAAGTCTCAACAAATGTTAGTGCGGTTTCTATTCCCATGAGATCTAGCATGGTTTCGATTTTTAATATGCCAATTATGGACGACAAACAATTAGCTCAAATGGTTCCAATAGAAGCCAGAAAATATATTCCAGTTCCGATTGGCGAAGTAACCCTGGATTGGTTTGTGGTTCCAGATGAAAAAGATTTTGTAACAGACAAAAGAGAGAAAAAATTTGTTGAAGTAATGGTTGTAGCAATTCACAACGATGTTTTGTCTGATTATAGTAGTGTTGTCACAAATTCAAATTTGCAAACATCCTTTTTCGAAATTGAAATGTTTTCAACCTTGCGAGCAGTTATTGACTCAACAGATCTTGAGCCGGTTATGATTATTGATATAGGTGCAAGTGCCACAAAAATATATATTGCCGAAAGGGGAGTCATCAGAGATTCTCATACCATAAATCGCGGTTCACAAGAAATTACCTTAAATATTGCCAGAACCTTGAACATAAACATAGATTTTGCAGAAAAAATGAAAAGAAATTATGGTTTCAATGAGCAAAAACAAGATCAGGTTTTGAAGGAAGCTATTGATTGGATATTTGATCCGATATTTTTAGAAGCAAAAGAATCAATGTTATCTTTTCAAAAGAAAAATCAAAAAATAGTTTCAAAAGCAATATTGGTTGGTGGCGGTGCTCTTTTGCAGGGACTTTCAGAAAAAGCAAAAAGTAAAATTCAAATAGAAACCATGTCTGGAGATCCTTTTTCAAAAGTAGAAACACCTGCTTTTCTTGTTGATATTTTAAAACAAACTGGTGCAAGTTTCACTTCTGCTATTGGAATAGCATTGAGAAAATTACAAGAGATGGATTAGATTCATCAAAAAAGATATCAACAGAAAAATACTGGATAACTATATTTGCATTTCAAAAAATATAGTATAATAAAATCAATAGTACATGACAGAACAAAATTTTAAAACTTCTTTTATACCTTCAAAGCCAATACAACCAATCAAAAAAGGTGGTGATTTGCCTCATGATCGTGGTAGCAGTATTTTAACAATAATTTCTACCGTCATATTTTTGTCGGTTCTGGTAATTTCTGGTGGAGTTTATGTCTACAAAATAAGTTTAGATTCAAAAGTAAAAGAGCAATTTGAAAGAATAAAACAAATAGAAGCAAATTTAGAACCACCATTTGTCAAAGATGCAACAAGAATGAATTCAAAAATAAAAAACATAAAATTTTTATTTGAAAATCATGTTGCCCCATCCCAAATGATTGCTCTTTTGGAAAGGGCAACTAGGGCGACTCTACAATTCAATAGTTTTTCTTACAAAAGAGATGCTGACGGATCCGCATTAGTGACAATAAACGGTCAGGCCAGAGGATTTGAAACAATCGTCTTGCAGTCAGATTCTTACAGTCAAACAAAATTCATGAAAGATATATTATTTACAGGACTTCAGCCCGGAGATCAAGACAGGGGAGTTAGATTTAATTTAACTACAATAGTCGACAGAGCACTTATTTCATACAAAGAAAAAGTGGCACAACAACAAACAAACAATTAATATGAAATCTTTAACACCAATATTACTAATAATAATTTCAGCAGGATTGTTTTTTACTTTTGTAGATAGCACATACGAAGAAACAAAATCTCTAAATGCCCAAATAGAAATAAACAAAGAAACAATTGAACTTGGAAACAGACTTCGTGATAGGCAAGTCGAAATAGAGAATGAATACAAAAATATCAGTTCTGAAGAAAGAGAAAGAATGAACAAAATTCTTCCAGATGCAATAGACAATGTTAGATTAATTGTTGATATAAATAATTTGGCAAAAAGAATAGATTTTTCTGCTAGTGATTTTGGAATAAAAATTACTAATATAAATGTTGTAGGAGAGCAAAATCAAAATCAAACAGCAAATCAAAATAACAGACAACAATCTGCTTCTAACACATCAGAGATCGGCACTATTCAATTAAGTTTTACAATAGAAGCTGGATACGAAAGTTTCAAGACATTTTTGGAAGAATTAGAAAGATCGCTTAGAATTGTAGATGTGGTTGATTTTACAATAGGATCTGGTCGAGTTGTTGATACAAAACAAGTTTATAATTATTCAATAACAATCAATACATATTGGTTAAGATAAATTATATGTCAGGAACAAAAAAAATTATATATATAGTATTAATAATAATCGCAATTGGTTTTGCCTTTTATTATTTTTCAAATAATTCTGACACATCAAGTACTTTTGGTTCATTGCAGGTTACTACTGCTCAAGACATGTCAAACCTAACTTCAGAAATAAAAATAAAACTAAGAAATATAGATCAAATCAATTTATCCAGAACCAGAATAGATGCTGATATTTTTCAAAATCCTATAAATAGTTCTTTGGTTGATCACAGCACAACAATCATTGACGAACCAACAGGAAGAGTCAATCCATTTTTGCCATATATTACAACTTTTACAACCCCAACTTCTCCGTCCGCTACAACAACTTCGGACGATAACAATTAAAAAAATGTCTTTAGCAGACTTTGTTATAGAAAAAGGTTTATTAGATGAAGAATCTTTAAAGAGGATGATTTCTGATATGAAAAAAACTGGAGACAGTTTTGAAAATATTTTGTTAAAAAATGATATAAATCTTCAAAAATTTTTAGAAATAAAAAGTGAATATTACAAAGTACCAATTTCAAATATAAATCCAAAAGATATATCATTTGAATTATTAAAATATATTCCAGAAGAATCTGCTAGACATTACAAATTTGCTCCAATCGGAAAAGAGGGAAATATTTTGCTGGTTGGAATGGTTGAACCAGGAGACATCAAAGCCAGAGATGCTCTCAACTTTATTTCTTCAAAAGAAGATACTCCATTCAAAATACTTTTAATATCAGAAGATGATCTGGAACAAATTCTTGAAGTTTACAAGGGCTTGTCTGGTGAAGTCACAAAAGCACTTGGAGAATTAGAGGTCAATTTGTCAGAAGAAGATGTCATCACACCAAAACCGCAAGCAAATAAAAAAGATGACACAAAAATCATAGAAGATGCTCCTGTTACAAAAATCGTGGCCACAATTTTGAAATATGCTGTTGAAGGCGGAGCTTCTGATGTTCACATAGAATCAATGAAAGACAAGGTCAGGGTTCGTTTTCGAGTTGATGGAGTCCTAAATACCAGCCTTGTTTTGCCGGCAAAAGTTTTGTCCGCACTTGTTGCTAGAGTAAAAATACTTTCTCAAATGAAACTTGATGAAAAAAGAAAACCGCAAGACGGTCGTTTTTCAGCTAGAATAGAAAACAGAAAAATAGACTTTCGTGTTTCAACTTTTCCTTCTTATTATGGTGAAAAAGTTGTGATGAGAATTTTGGATCAAGAAAAAGGTATAAAAACCATAGAAGAATTAGGTTTGAGTGACAGAAATTATAACATGCTAAAAAAGGCCATAGAAAAACCTTATGGAATGATCTTGATTTCTGGTCCAACCGGTTCTGGAAAATCAACTACACTTTATTCTGTTTTGAAGGAAATAGACAGAGACGGTCAAAATGTTTTGAGTCTTGAAGATCCGGTCGAATACAGTATTGACGGAGTTAGTCAATCTCAGGTTTTTCCAGAAATTGGTTACACTTTTGCTACAGGACTTAGAACAACTCTTAGACAGGATCCAGATATTATAATGGTTGGAGAGATTAGAGATTCAGAAACTGCAAAATTGGCCATTCAAGCAGCTCTTACTGGTCATCTGGTTTTGTCTACCATTCACACAAATACCTCTGCCGGTATAGTTCCTCGTTTGATTGATATGGGAGTTGATCCATATCTTATTGCTCCAACTTTGATTTTGGGAGTGGCACAAAGACTAGCTAGAAAAATTGGTCCTGATTCTGGAGAACCGGTCAAGATTGAGGGTAGTATAAAACAAATGCTCGAAAAACAATTTTCTGATTTACCAGAACAATACAAAACAGAAATTCCTCAGACAGAAGAAATGCTAAAAATAAAACCAACTCCAACTTGTCCAACTGGCACAAGGGGAAGAGAGGCGGTTTTTGAAATGTATGAAATGGATAGAGATTTGGAGCAAATAATTTTGAATAATCCAACCGAAAATGCAATTTATGATCAGGTTAGAAAAAAAGGAATGCTTACAATGAAAGAAGATGCTATAATAAAAGCACTAAAAAAACAAATTCCGTTTGAAGAAATTAACAAATTATAATTTAAATAAAAAAATGAACGAAAATCAAAAAATAAAAATAATGATAGTTGATGACGACAAATTTTTGTTAGATATGTATTCTCGTAAATTTTCTCAAAAAAATTATGAACCATATTTGGCAATTGGTCCTGAAATGGCAATTGAAAAGTTAAAAAACAAAGAATTTGAACCAGATATTTTTTTGTTTGATTTGATTATGCCAAAAATGGACGGAATAGAGATGTTCAAAATTATAAAATCAGAAAACCTATCACCAAATTCTGTAAATATAATTTTATCAAATCAAGGTCAACAATCTGATTTGGAAAAAGTTGAAGGGCTTGATATTGATGGCTATATTATAAAAGCATTACACACACCAACCGAGGTCGTCGAAAAAGTTACAGAAATTTTTAATAATAAAAAACAAAAATAAATTTTAAAAAATGAGCGAACATAAAAAAACATTAGACGAATTAATAGAACTGGTCATTTCACAAGGTGCTTCTGATTTGCATTTGGCGGAAGGTAGAATTCCGACTGTTAGAATAAACGGAGATCTTAATCCAATAAAAAAATATAACCCCTTCACAAAAGAACAAGTCAAAGAAATTTTATATGAAATGTTGTTAGAATCTTTTAGAACAACTTTTGAGAAAAGACAACAAGTTGATTTTTCTTATGCCACAAAAGACGGAACTAGATTTCGTGGTAATGGATTTATTCAACAAGGCAAAATCGGAATAGTTATGAGAATGATTCCCAATGTCATCAGACATATTAGTGAACTAAATTTACCACCAATACTAGAATCTTTTTCAAGAAAAAAACAAGGATTTTTCTTGGTTGTTGGTCCTGTTGGTCAGGGAAAATCTACAACACTGGCTTCTATGATTGATTTAATTAATGAAGAAAGACCAGAACACATAATTACAATAGAAGATCCTGTAGAATATATTTACAAACCAAAAAGATCAATGATTGATCAGAGAGAAATAGGAATAGATACTCCAAGTTTTTATGATGCTCTAGTTGGAGCATTTAGACAAGATGTCGATGTTATTTTGGTTGGAGAAATGAGAGACAAAGATACAATGTCTGCCGCAGTTACTGCCGCAGAAACGGGCCACTTGGTTTTTTCTACATTACACACAAACACGGCATCTCAAACAATTGATCGTATTATAGACAGTTTTCCATCAGATCAACAAGCTCAAATCAGATTACAATTATCTAGTTCCTTGTTAGGAATTTTTTCTCAAAGATTGGTACCAAGAATTTCTGGTGGACTTATACCTGCATATGAATTGTTGATCAATAATAATGCTGTGGCCAATTTGATTAGAGAAAAAAGAACACACGAAATAGACACTGTTATAGAAACAGGATCAGAAAGTGGAATGATTGATATGAATAGAACATTAGCTGATTTGGTTCGCCGGGGAGAAATAAGTCCAGAAAATGCATTTTTGAATTCAACTCGACCAAAAGTTTTGGAAAGAATGATATAATATAATAATACAAAAATATGTCACTGTTTTTTTATAAAGCAATAGATCAAGATGGAAATCAAAAAGAGGGAACAATAACCGCGGTTAATGTTAATGTCGCAATTTCTTCTTTGCAAAAAAGAGGATTTATTATTTCTGATATAAAATCAGAAGAAGATCAGGGCGGAATTTTAAACAAAAAATTCACTTTTTTTGAAAGGGTAAAAATGAGAGATTTGGTCATCCTTTCAAGACAAATGTCAACTCTTTTTGAAGCACAAGTTTCTGCACTTCGTATATTTAGATTACTATCTTCTGAAAGTGAAAACAAAAAATTGGCTCGAGCTTTGGCTGCTATTGCCGAAGATTTGCAAGGCGGTAGTGCTATTTCGGCTGCTCTTTCAAAATATCCAGATATCTTTTCTGGTTTTTATATTAGCATGGTCAAGGCCGGAGAAGAATCTGGTAGATTAGACGAAACATTTCAGTTTTTGGCTGATTATTTGGATAGAACTTATGAGGTTACATCAAAAGCTAGAAATGCCCTGATCTACCCATCATTTATTGTTATGACCTTTTTTGTGGTTATGGGATTAATGTTGACTTTGGTTATTCCAAAAATCAGTGCTATTCTGGTTGAATCTGGTCAAGATATTCCGTCTTATACAAAAGTTGTAATTGGTTTTTCAAATTTTCTAGTTGATTACGGAGTTTTTATATTATTGGCTTTGATTGTTGGTGGATATTTTTTGTATAGATTTATTCAAACTGGTCCCGGCAAAGAAGCATTTGACGAATTCAAGTTAGGAGTTCCTTATGTTGGATCTTTATATTCAAAATTATATCTAGCTAGAATTTCAGATAATCTAAATACAATGCTTTCAAGTGGTATACCAATGGTCAAATCTCTAGAATTAACTCAAGATGTCGTTGATAATGAAATTTTCAAAATCGCAATTTCAAAAGGTGTCGAAGATGTAAAGGGTGGTATATCCCTTTCGAATGCTTTTGGAAAACATGAAATTTTTCCCGGTATAATTATACAACTTATAAAAGTTGGAGAAGAAACTGGTAATTTGGGAGAAATTTTGGGAACTTTGGCCAAGTTTTATCAAAGAGAAGTGACAAATGCAGTTGACACTTTGGTTGGTTTGATAGAGCCTATTATGATTGTTTTGCTAGCTGTCGGTGTTGGATTTTTGTTGGCCTCAGTTTTGATACCTATATACAATATTAGCGCAACATTTTAGTTTTTGTTATAATGAGATTATGAAAATCTCATCTAATTTTTCAGTTTTTTTTGCAATAAACATTTTGCTTTTGTGTGTTTTTTTGTTGCCAAAAGCTGTTTATTCAGCAGAAATTTTAAAAGATTTGGAAATAAATTTGTCCAAAGAAAAAGTTTATGAAAAAAATCTTTATGTTGGTGCTGGTAAATCTTTTATTGAAAGCATAATGAAAGAAGACCTCGTTGTTTTTTCTGGAGAATCTGTGATTGTTGGTGATGTTTTGGGAGACTTATTTTTGATGGGAGGAAAAATTGATTTTTCCGGTAATGTTTTGGGAGATCTCAGAATTTTTGGCGGAGATGTAAAAATATCTGGAAAAGTTGGTGGGGATGTTTTGATTGTGGGTGGCAGTGTAGAAATTTTAGAGACAGCAGAAGTAAAAAGAGAAATTTTTGTAATTGGCGGAAAAACAATTATCAAAAATAATGTGTCAGACAAATTAAAAATAATTTCTGGCAGAGTAAATTTGAATGGCAAAATATCTTCACTTGCCGAAATTACAACTCAGAATTTGCGAATCGGTAACGGAGCTGATATTTCTGGAGATTTGTTTTATTATGCCCCACAAAAATTTATAAAAGATTCTGATGCAAATATTTCTGGCAAAATAAGTTTTAATGAAATAAATTCAATTCGCGAAATGGGAATTGTCAAAAAAGCCATTTTGAGTTTTATGAGTTTTTGGTTTTTGCTTAGATTTATAACAACTTTGATTTTGGCATTTATTTTGATATATATATTCAAACCATTTTCACAAAATGTAATTGACCTAATTTCAAATTCTTTCTGGAAAAATGTTTTGGCTAGCATTTTAATTTTATTTATTGGACCATTTATAATTTCACTTTTGATTATGAGTTTGGTTGGTTTGCCAATTGGGTTTTTGATTTTAATGACTTTAATTTTTATTTTTATAATTTCTCCAGCAATTTCTGGAATATTTTTGGGATATTGGTTAAAAAAATATTTTAACAAAAATACCACAAAAGAAGTTGATTTTCAGGGTGCATCAATTGGGGTGATTATTTTGACTCTATTGCAGTTTTTGCCGGTAGCTGGAGGTATTATTCGTTTTATTTTATTTATGGTTTCAATTGGGGCAATATCAAGACAAATTAGATTAGCAATTTTAAAATAATTTTTTATGAAAAAAATATTAACACATAATGGTAGATTTCATGCAGATGATTGTTTTGCGGTTGCAACTTTACAAATTTATTTTGAAAAAATTGGCGAGCCGATAGAAGTTATCAGAAGTAGAGACAGTATTTTGATAAAATCAGCAGATTTTGTGCTCGATGTTGGTGGAATTTATGATTCGGAAACAAACCGTTTTGATCATCATCAATCTGGCGGTGCCGGAAAAAGGGAAAACGGTGTTCCGTATTCGGCATTTGGCCTTGTTTGGAAACATTATGGATCAAAAATCTGCAAATCTCAAAAGGTGGCAAATATGATAGATTCTGACATGATTGAATGTATTGATTCTGTTGATAATGGTTATGAGCCATTTGAATCTCTGAAGGGTATTTCAAATTTTTCGGTAGATGATTTTATAAAAACTTTAAATCCAAATCGTTTAGAGCAGAAAAAAGGCGATGATGAAAATATGCCGTTTTTTAATGAAGCAGTTGCCATGTGCAAAAGAATTTTGGAAAGGCAAATTAAGAAATTTGAAATTGTGGTAGAAGATGAAATTGAAGTGGAAAAAATTTATTCTGAAACAGAAGACAAAAGAATTATTATTTTTGACAAGTCTATTTCTTGGCAGACAGTTTTGTGCAAAAAGCCCGAGCCATTATATGTTGTTCACACAAAATATGGCGAAGATTATGCAGTGACGGCGGTGCCGGTTGTTGCTGGTTCTTATACAATGAGAAAACCATTTCCAAAATCTTGGTGTGGCAAAATCGGTGCAGATTTGGCAAAAGTTTCTCTTGTTCCAAATGCCAATTTTTGTCATGCAAATGGTTTTTTGTGTAATGCAACTGATAAAGAGTCCGCTTTGCAACTGGCTCAAAAAGCATTAGAAAATAATGAATAGCACAGTATATTTGATTATTTTTTGATTATCCACATATAAAATATATTTACTTTGCAGATTTATTTATTTGATTTATAATATAAAGTAGAACTCGGATTTTGATTTTTTCAAAATTTTAAAGTTCAAGTCTTTTGCAAAAGATTTTAAAAAAATAACTAAAATAATTAATTAATTATGAATAAAAAACAAGGTTTTACATTGATTGAGTTGCTGGTGGTTATTGCAATCATCGGTATTTTGTCTTCTGTTGTTTTGGCGAGTTTGAATCAGGCTAGAAGCAGGGGTAAGGATGCTAGTCTAAAAACATCCTTATCTTCAATGAGGGCAGAAGCAGAAATTGTGGCTGATGGTGGAAATTATTCTACCGTTTGTACTGCCACAAGTACAAAAAGATTATATGATGCCGCTTGTGTTCAGTCGGGAGTAGCAACAGCAGGAGGTGTCTGTCCTGCTAATGGTAATACTAATAGGTGTGTAGATGAACAGGGTGCATGGATTGCAGTTGTTAGATTGGCATCAGACACAAACAAGTTTTTTTGTGTAGATTCGACGGGAACATCAAAAGAACAGGGTGGAGTTGGCTCCGAAATTACTTGTGAATAATTTTTTAAATTAAATACAATTATTATCACCTCAAAAAACACCGCATTCGCGGTGTTTTTTAATTAAAAATAGCTATTCATAAATTTATAATTTCATTATCAAATATGCTATAATCATTTCTATGCTAACAACATTTTTATTTGTATTTATACTCGGTACCATAATTGGTAGTTTTTTAAATGTTGTAATTTTACGATACAATACTGGTCGAGGAATTGGTGGTAGATCCGGCTGTCTTTCTTGTGGTAAAAAATTAGAAGCAATAGAATTAATCCCAATATTTAGTTGGATTTATCAAAGGGGTAAATGCAAAAAATGCGGAGCAAAAATCTCTATTCAATATCCGCTAGTTGAATTTTTTACCGGCTTACTTTTTGTTTTTTTATTTTATAGAACTTTACCTTTTTTATTTGATCCAAAATTAGTTTTGCTATCTTTTGTTTGGAATTCTTTAATTTTTGCAATTTTAATAATTATTTTTGTTTATGATCTTCGTCACAAAATAATTCCAGATTTATTTTCTTATTCTTTTGCAATTTTGGCATTTTTGCAAACAGTAGTAATGAACCCTATAAATTCACAATATAACACCCTAAACTATCTAAATTTATTTTCGGGTATAATTATGTTTTTACCGTTCTTTTTGTTGTGGTTTGTTTCTGGTGGAAAATGGATTGGGCTTGGTGATGGAAAATTGGCATTAGGAATTGGCTGGTATTTGGGTTTTATTGGTGGAATTTCTGCAATTGTTATGGCATTTTGGATTGGAGCAATTTTTGCTTTGCTTTTGATGTTGATAGATAGATTGAAATTAACTTCAAAAAACATTACAATGAAGACTGAAGTTCCGTTTGGACCATTTTTGATAATTGGAATAATTATTGAATTTTTTGCCAGAATAGATGTGATCGGAATTAGTTTATTTTTTTAAATTGTGAAAACATTAATTAAAACAAAAAATTTGATAACAGATTTGTTTTTTAAACAAAATCATTCTTCCCCAAAAGAGCAGAAAGGATTTACTATGTTAGAAATGCTTTTTGTAATTGGTATTTTTGGGATTTTGACAGCAATTACTATTTTCAATTATGGAAATTTTAACAAAAATGTCATTATGACAAATTTGGCTTATGAAGTTGCTTTAGAAATTCGCCAAGCACAAGTTTATTCTCTTGGTACAAGAAGGGCCGGCTCAGCGACACCAACTTCGGGAAGAAGTGAATTCACTGTAAAATACGGTGTTTATTTTAATACAAGTCAGTCCGGTGGAGACAAATCTTTTGTGTCATTTGTAGATAAGTGGCCACAAAGTAATAGTACAGGTGTTTTGGGTATTCCAGAACCGGATGGAAATGGTTTTTGTGATGCTGATGATGCACTCACTGCTGGTGAGTGTTCAATATCAACATGTGCTGTTGGTTCTGAGTGTTTGCAAGCCTTATCATTATCTTTAGGTATCACAATTGACAAACTATGTGTTTCTGAAGTTGATCCGGTTAATTTGAATAATGGAGAATGTACCGATCCGGCATTAGGAAAAGTTGATCAACTGCACATTACTTTTGCAAGACCATATACTGATGCCGAGGTAAAATTTTCATCTTCTCAAGATCCAGATAAAAAATACAATGCAGGAATTGTAATGAAATCTACTGGTGGATCAAAAAGAGCGGTGATTGTAAAAAATACAGGTCAAATTTCGGTTGAATTTATTAATAATTGAAAATGATCAAAAAAAACACACAAAAAGGTTTTACATTAATTGAAATGCTGGTATCAGTAGCTCTTTTTGTGATTGTTATTATGGTTGCAATTGGAAGCATAATTACCACAATTGATGTTAATAGAAAATCACAATCACTTACATCAGTTATGACAGATCTAAATTTTGCTTTAGAATCCATAACTAGAACCATAAAAACATCTGAATCAATAGAGAGTTGTGTTTCGAACTGTGAATTTATTGATCAAAGGGGAAGAAAGGTTAAATATCTGCTGACTGGCTCGGCAATACAGCAATGTGTTTTTGAGTCTACATTGGTTTGTTTTGATATAACTTCAAAACAAACAGAGATAAATAATTTTAATATTACAATGACTCCGACTGAAGCTGGCACTCCGTCCAATTATCAACATCCAATTTTCACAATAAATATTTCGGGAACGGCCAAGGTCGGACCAAAGATCGCTTCGGATTATCAAATTCAGACATCAGTATCTCCAAGAAAGTTAAATTTTAATAATCAATTATTTGATTAAAATATTATGTCAAAAAATACAATTTCTCAAAAAAAATATGAAAAAGGGTTTACAATGGTCGAGACTTTGGTTGCTATTTTCATACTTCTAATTTCAATTACGGGGCCGATGGCTATAGCACAAAGTGGTCTAAGATCAGCTTTTTTCTCAAAAGATCAAACAACTGCTTTTTACTTGGCTCAAGATGCAATTGAATATATAAAAAATAAAAGAGATAATAATTTTGTAAATCAATTTCGTAATCCGGCCTCTTCGGATTGGTTGAGTGGCATAATAAGTGAATCAGGTCCTGTGTCCATAACAATTGATTCTATCCAGGATGAAATCGAATCCTGCCCACATGGTGTCGGTTGCTCACTTTCAAATCCTCTAAAAATTAATGAAGATGGGGAATATGGATTTGAGGGTGATTCAACAAAATTTTCTAGATTAATTACAATTAACAAAATTAATGACGATGAAATTTCTGTTGTGGTAAAAATTGAATGGGATACTGGAGTTTTGGCTGGAATAAGAAGTATTGAGGTCAAAGAAAATATGTTTAAGTGGTATGATACTTACAACATAATACCGTAATGATTTATTTTTAAAATAATTTATGATTTTTCTTAGAAAAATAAAAGAATACAAAAAAAATAAAAATGGATTTACATTGCTATTTGCAGTTTTGGTAGCAGTTCTAATTTTATCGGTTGGAATTACAATTATAAATCTTTCCATAAAACAAATAATTATTTCTGGTTCTGCCAGAGAATCTCAATATGCTTTTTATGCAGCTAACACCGGACTTGAGTGTGCCAAATATTGGGATATAAAATCTTTCATAATGTTTCCTGGTGGAGAGGTTGTTTTTAAATATATTCAATCAGAACAATATCCGAATGATACGGACAATATAACATGTAATAATGTTAAATTATTTAATACCAGTTCTCTTGATGGTAATTTAGTTTTTGACCCTGACAAAAAAATAAATTCATTTACATTAAGGTTTGATGGTTATCCATATTGTGCATATGTTGAAGTTTTAAAATACCCTGATACTAACAACAATTATCAAATAAAAACAATTATTGATTCATACGGATATAACACTTGTGATGAGAGTAATCCTAGAAGAATCGAAAGAGGGCTTAGGGAAGTTATATAATTTATGATATCCAAACAAGAAGCAATAAAAAGACTCGCAAAACTAAGAAAAGCGATTGAACATCATCGATATTTATATCATGTTTTGGATAAATCAGAAATTAGCGAGCAGGCACTTGATTCTTTAAAAAAAGAATTGGTTGAAATAGAAACAGTATTTCCTGATTTAATAACCAAAGATTCTCCTTCTCAGAGAGTTGCTGGAAAACCGCTAGACAAATTTGAAAAAATTTTTCATAAAGTAAAGCAATGGTCTTTCAACGATATTTTTTCTGAAGAAGAAGCTAGACAATTTGATGAAAGAATCAAAAGAATGATTGAAAAAAGTGGTCACAAAATATCAAATGTAGAATATGTTTGTGAATTAAAAATAGACGGATTAAAAGTGGTTTTGGAATATGAAAATGGAATTTTAAAAACTGCCGGAACTCGTGGTGATGGGGAAGTTGGAGAAAATGTTACAGAAAATGTCAAAACAATTCAATCTGTACCACTTGGTTTGCACGAAAAAGAAAATATTATTGTAGAAGGGGAAGTTTATTTATCAAAAAAAGATTTTGAAAGAATAAATAAAAAATTACAAAAAGACGGACAAGAAATTTACTCTAATCCAAGAAATTTGGCTGCTGGTACAATAAGACAACTTGATCCAAAAATAGTTGCCGAAAGAAATTTGTCAGTTTTTGTCTACGATGTCGCAAAATTTGATAAAATAAATCAAATACCATCTCAGATTTTGGAATTAAAAAAATTACAAGAACTTGGTTTTAAGGTTAATAAAAATTATCATTTTTGTAAAAATATTGATGAAGTTATAAATTATTGGAAACTTTGGAAAAATAAAAAAGATTCACAACAATATCAAATAGATGGTATTGTTATAAAAGTAAATGATAGAAAATTTCAAGAATCTCTTGGTTATACTGGTAAGGCACCAAGATTTGCTGTAGCTTTCAAATTTCCTGCAGAACAAGTGACAACTACAATTGAAAGTATAACTTTTCAAGTTGGAAGAACTGGAGTGATTACTCCAGTAGCAAATCTGAGGCCTGTTTCTGTGGCTGGATCTGTGGTTTCAAGAGCGACATTGCATAATGAAGATGAAATTAAAAGACTTGATGTAAGAGTTGGTGACACTGTGATTTTGCAAAAAGCGGGCGATGTAATTCCGCAAATTGTAAAAGTGCTTTTTGAACTTCGACCAGAAAATGCAAAGTCATTTGTTTTTCCAAAAAAAATTCCAGAATGCGGTGGTGATGGAAGCATAGAAAAAATTCCAGGACAAGTCGCATATCGTTGTGTTAATCGAGATTCTTTTGCAATGAAAATGAGAAAACTTTATTATTTCACTTCCAAAAATTGTTTTGACATTGAACATTTGGGACCAAAAATTTTGGATTTGTTGGTAGAAAACAATTTAATTTCAAATCCGGCAGATATTTTTAAATTAAAAAAAGAAGATTTGTTGAATTTGCCAAGATTTGCCGAAAAATCAGCAGAAAATTTGTTAAATTCTATAAATTCAGCAAGAAAAATAGAATTAGCAAGATTTATTACATCTCTTTCAATAAATAATGTTGGCGAAGAAACTGCTATTTTATTAGCCAATAAGTTTGGCGATATTTCTAATTTGAGATCAGCATCACTGCCAGATTTAATGAATATAATCGGAATTGGGCCGGTGGTGGCAGAAGCCATTTTTGAGTGGTTTAAAAATAAAGAAAATTTAATTTTGTTGAAAAATCTTTTGGAACAAGTAGAAATCACAAATTCAAATTCTAAAAAAAATGATCAAAAAAATATAGAGATTCAAAAAAAATCAAAAATCTTCGATAAGTCTTTTGTGCTAACCGGAACACTTTCCAAAATGTCCAGAGATGAAGCAAAAAATTTAATTAGAAAATTTGGTGGAAAAATTGTTGGCTCGGTTTCAAAAAATGTAGATTATGTTGTGGCTGGTCAATCGGCTGGATCAAAACTTCAAAAAGCAACAGATTTGAATATAAAAATAATTACTGAAAACGAATTTTTGAAATTAATTTCTTAATTTTTATTTTTCTTTTTTTATGCTAAGATATCGTCTATGAATAAACAAGATGTCAAAAAAATTTCAGATTTAGCCAGAATCGAAATGTCAGAAGAAGAGCTTGAAAAAATGTCTTCGGAAATAGAATCGGTTTTGGGATATGTTGATCAAATAAAAACAGCAGTTTCTGATTCGTCAGAATCTAGAATTGAAAGTGTAAACATTAGAAATGCTTTTAGAGATTTGGATGAAAAATTTGAAGAAAATGAAATTTTTGAAACTGATTTATCTAGAAGGAAAAATATATTAGATGAAGCACCAGAAACTGAAGGTGATTATATAAAGGTTAAAAAGATTTTATAATTTTTAATATGGATTTTCAAAAACTTACAATACATCAAGCAAATAAATTATTAATTGAGAAAAAAATTTCTGTAAAGGAATTGGTTGATTTTTTTTACAATAATGCAAATCAAAAAAATTCACAATACAACACATATCTTGGTTTTTATGATGATGTTCAATCTCAAATAAATAAAGCCCAAAAAATGATTGACGATGGTGTTGCTACAAAAATTACCGGAATTCCTATTGCAATAAAAGACAATATTTTAATTGATGGAAAAATCGCAAGTGCCGGTTCAAAAATTTTAGAAAATTACAAAGCAACTTTTGATTCTACGGTTATAAAAAAATTAAAAGATGCCGGAGCGATATTTTTGGGGCGAACTAATATGGACGAATTTGCCATGGGTGGCTCTACAGAAAACTCAGCTTATGGACCAACAAAAAATGCTTTTGATATAAACAGGGTTGCTGGCGGTTCTTCTGGTGGATCTGCCGTTGCTGTTGCAACTTCTTGTGCGATTGCTTCTTTGGGTTCAGATACTGGCGGTTCCATAAGATTACCTGCGAGTTTTAATGGTGTTGTTGGTCTGAAACCAACATATGGAGCTGTTTCAAGACATGGACTTATGGCAATGGGAAGTTCTCTTGATGTAATTGGGCCTTTTACCAAAGATGTTTCTGATTCTGAATTAATTTTTGATTTAATTAAAGGAAAAGATAAATACGATTCAACATCCTCAGACGGACAAAAAGAAAAAGAAATTTTGCAAAATAAAAATATCAAAAAAATCGGTGTACCTTTTTCTTATTTGAAAGACGGAATCGATTCTGATGTTTTGGAAAATTTTAATAAATCTATTGAAAAATTTAAAGCAAATGGATATGAAATTGTTGATATAAAATTACCAAATCTAAAGTATTCTTTGGCAGTTTATTATACTTTAATGCCGGCAGAAGTTTCTTCAAACATGGCAAGATATGATGGTGTAAAATTTGGTTCAAAAATCTCTGGTGAAAAATTGATTGATGATTATCTAAAAACACGAGGCAATCTATTGGGTAAGGAAGTTCGTAGAAGAATTATTTTGGGTACATATGTTTTGTCTGCTGGATATGCTGACGAATACTACAACAAGGCTTGGCAGGTTAGAAATATGATAAAAGGTGATTTTGTAAATGCATTTAAAGAGGTTGATGTGATTTTGATGCCCACATCTCCAACCCCTGCTTTTAAAATTGGAGAAAAAATAAACGATCCTTTGACTATGTATTTGGCAGACATTTTTACAGTTTTTGTAAATTTGGTTGGAGTGCCAGCTATTTCTATTCCGGATGGTTTTGTAAAAAGAGATGATAAAAATTTGCCAACTAGTATTCAATTAATTGCTCCACATTTTTGTGAACAAGTACTCTTTGAAATTGGTAAAAAATTTGAGACAATACAATAAGTATGGCTTCAAAAGTAAATAATGAAAATCTTTTATATGAGATGATTGGTGTTGTTTTGGTTTTGTTTGTAATAGTAACTTTTTTGGGTAAAACTGATTTTCCACAAAAACTAAAAGAATTTCGTGAGAATACCAGATCGGATAAGGTCGATGGAAAACTTTCTTTTATTGGATCTTTTTTCCCAACTGGCAATTTGTCTGTTAATCAAAAAATTGCAAATAAAGGAAGTGTTATTGTTCGATCAGAACCGGCTGGACAGATTTTGGGGAGACAGGTTGTTAGAGAAAAGGGAATTATTGTAGCTGGTCCAGTTGAAAAATTCGATAAGATTTGGTGGAGAATTGATTATCCAAAAGCTCCAGATGGCTGGGTTTGGGATGGGATTTTGACCAACAAAACAGTTTTATTTTCTGTGTTTAATATTTTACCGATAACTTATGATTTATTAAAACCATTTTTTGTATTTCTATCGATTTTAATTTTTGTTTTAATTGTAATTGTTTTGTTAAAGAATTATGATTTAAATAGATTAAAACAAAAAAGAATTCAATTTGAAAATGAAAAAAATATTTTACAAAGTAAAAATGATTTTGTCTCAACACAAAAAACAAATGATGAATCTGTTCAGTTAGATCAAATTGAGATTTCAAATTTACCAACAGGAAATGATACACCAAAAACTGAAAATCCAAAAAATAAAAGATGGTCCAATATTCAAACTTTGATAAATTCACACAATGTAAATGACTGGAGGCAGGCGATAATAGAGGCAGATATAATTTTGGAAGAAATGCTTGATCGAATGGGCTATAAGGGTGATAGTATTGGAGAAAAATTAAAACAAGTCGAAAAAAGTGATTTTTTAACTTTGGATAGTGCTTGGGAGGCACATAAAATTCGAAATAGAATAGCTCACAAGGGATCAAATTATGTTTTGTCAAAAGACGATGCGGAACGAGCCATTGAATTGTACAGAGCGGTATTTAGTGAGTTTTATTATATATAAGTATTTGTATATGTTTTTTTGATCAGGTCCTCGGCACGATTTTTGTCAATTTTCATTTGACAAAAATCGACCTGCGGATGATCTGCAAAAACATATTTTACAAAGTAAAGATATAATCAAAAAAATTGTTGCGGGACCCCAAATTTTGATATAGCTGCACCGGGGTCTTGTGGTTATGGATTTGATTCTAAAATTGTTGCGGGACCCGGATTTGCACCGGGGTCTAGAGGTTATGAGCCTCTCGAGGTACTACTCCTCTATCCCGCGATTTTGTATATTTTATTATTGCATATTTTTTTATTTTTAGCAAATCTTTGATTTTTTTTGAATTTTAGATTAAAATTATTGTTTGTTGTTTAGCCCGGGGTAGCTCAGTTGGTTGGAGCGTAGCACTCATAAAGCTAAGGTCGACGGTTCAATTCCGTCCCCCGGGACAATAAATTGTTTTTGGCTTTTGGAATGATATAATATTTGTATATGAAATTTGAACAATTAGATTTTTTTAAAAAGTTGTTTGAGGAAGATAAATCATCTTCTGATATTAAAAAGAGCGAAGACTTGAAAAAAAATATTGACGATACACCGCAGATGACAGCAGAAAATGTTTTTGCTAATAAAGAAGATAAATATAATTGCGAACTATGTTATGACATAGAGGGCGGTTGTTCGCAGTGTGGATTTGGCAGAAAGAAGAAAAGATGATATAATATAATGCAGAAAGGAGAATTCTTGAATGAAAAGAATTAAAAAGGTTTTGGGTGAACCTCTAAAAAACACCCACCTGCGAGTTCTTAATGATATTGTTTGGTGTCCGCTTGGTGGCACCGTTGGTGGGTGCATTAAGTGTACACAGGAATTTGTCCGGCAAAATAGTGCCGGACTTGATCCAAAAAAACATTCGGCCGTGCAGTTCGGCTTATAGTTTGGTCGATATTTTTTTGGATAAATAGCCGACAATTTTTGTTGCTCGGCTATTTGTATTTATAATTTAAATTTGTTATTATATTGCTTGTATCTTTTTTAAAAAGATGCGGGTGTAGCTCAGCTGGTTAGAGCGTCCGCCTGTCACGCGGAAGGTCGAGGGTTCAAGTCCCTTCACTCGCGC
>CALLZK010000025.1 GCA_937858275.1 uncultured bacterium | reverse complement strand
AAAAATGTTATAATATGAAATTATAAAATAATCAATCGTTATGGAAAAACAAGAAGGTGGATTTATGAAAGGTAAATATTGGAGTAGTCCAGAATTTCGTAATGCCACAGAAAAACAAGCCCAAAGAACAGAAATTCGCACAGGAGAAAATATTCCTAATAATCCCGAAGAAAAAATAGAAAACTATTTGAAGAGATTTACAGACATTTTTGATAGAGAAGATTTAAAAGATAGAGAACATGGAATACAAGCAATAATCAAATTGTTGCACAAAAAATATTTAATAAAACCAGAAAACATTTCCGACGAATACATAAAAGGTGTTGTATTTGGTAATTATGCAGAACAAAAAGGATATAATACAGAACAACAAAGGGATCCTGACACAAGAAGATCTTTGTTAGAACAATTCAAAAAAGAATTCAATAAAGATTTTGATTCATACAATGTACCAAAGGATCAAAGAGAAAAAGTTATAGAATCTGCTATAAAAGATCAAACCCAAAGAATGGATTCTTGGTTTTCATATCTGACCGGACCAGAAGCAAAAAACTATCCAGTAGCATATAGATATTGGGCATTTGCTGAAATGCTAAAGCTTGGTAGTTATGACGATGACAGACAAACATACAACAAAAGAACCGAAGACACTGCCGCATCTTTTCCAGAACTTGATCAACAAGCACTTGCAATAGTGTTGGATGAAATAAATAAAAAACAAAAAAACAATCAATCTAATTTGATTATAGAAGATGAACAAAAACAACAAGAATTCAAAAAAAGACTGCAGTCAGAAAATTTTGGAAAACTATATGCTTTTGTACAAGAACATCTAAAAACCCTACGATTACCAGAAGAAAGATTGTTAATCACAAAAGGGGAATGGAAAACTTTTCCAAAAGGTTCTGATGCAATGAGAGTCGTCAAAATTCTAGAAGGATTTCATACAAAATGGTGTATATCAGGATATGGTACAGCAGAAAGTTATTTGTCACATTCTGATCTTCATATTTATTTATCAGAAGATGAAAAAGGGAATTATTCTATTCCAAGAGCATGTATTGTTAATTCAGAACAAAATGGAATTACAGAAGTCAGGGGAATAATGAGTGATGAAAATTCAAAACAACATTTGGATAGTTACATAACCCCAATAGTTTCTGAAAAATTAAAAACTATACCAACTGGTGAAAAATGGCAAGAGAAAATGTCTGATATGAAAAAATTAGCAACTATCTATATCAAATTTCGTCAAAGAGAAGGATTAAACACAGATGAATTGAGATTTGTTTATGAATTAGACAAACCAATTCAATCAACTGGTTATGGACAAGACACCCGAATAGCAGAAATCCTAAACGGTCGTGACATCATCGCTGACATG
>CALLZK010000024.1 GCA_937858275.1 uncultured bacterium | reverse complement strand
TCCCCGTCCTAAGGGGAAAATGTAGGTTCGATTCCTACCAAGGGCACAATAATCTGACTTTCGGAAAGCGGCACTTCGTGCCGCCAACGAAAGAATCGGTCAATTTTCCGAAAGTCAGATTTTGGTGTGTCTTTACAACATGGCTCGAACTCATTTTATCCGAAATTCCTGACCGAACCATGGAAGCCGCCCCGCTGCCGCGAGCTGACGCTCGCCACCCCCCCTTCCTCCGTGTTCTTGCAGGGACTGACGGAAATTTTGGCAGACGGAAACATAAATACAAAAATAAAATCAAAATAGTGTCGCCCTTGTCCCACCCATACGCGGGCGACGATACTATGTTCCCTTTTATTTTGATTAACTTCAGATATTGTGCTAACATTATATTGTGGTAATAAATTATCCTCGACAAATAAAGCATACCACATTATAATGTGCCAATCAAAATATGCCAAACCCCAAAAGTGGAAAACTTGCTAAAATAGTAAAACAACTTCGCGAACAAAAAAAATGGTCGCAAGAAAAACTGGCTCGAGTGGCGGATGTTTCAAACAATACAATTACAAATATAGAAGTAGGAAACCAGTTAAATCCAACCATTGATACGCTGAGGAAGATAGCTAAAGCGTTGGAAGTGGATGCAAAGGATTTAATGGATTAACTTTTAAAATATATGCGAGAAAGTTTTTCAACACCGGAACAATTTTCAAAGAAGCAAGCGAGGCAAGAAATTGAAGAAGGAATTGCCGAGTATTTGGCTTCGCCAAAAAGCAAGGAAGGTATGCATGCCGAACTTGCTGATACCTTTGATATTGAAAGATCGGAACAACCACTTAATCGTGAGGAAGTGGAAAAAGAAATTGAAGGTTTTGTCGGCAGAAATTTAGAAGCATTATTGCCAGCATTGCTTTCACAAGAGAATCACGCTGAATTAATACAACGTCTCGGTTTGACGAATAAAGAAATAGGATTACTGGGAGCAAACTATTATATCCGTGAACAAAACGGCAAACCAGCCATTTTTCAAACCGATGAATATTATCCCGAAGGCAGGCAGGCTGATATTAGTACAAGCGATTTACTTGCCCTCGCTTATGCGAAAGAAAATATAAGGGTGGACTCAAAAAGAGAAACGGGACGATCTGGCGGAAGTATTCCCCATCGGTATTATCTCAAATCAAAGAATCGCTACCTTTGCGCCAATGATTTTGGTATGCGGGTTTGGAATGAGGAAGAAAGAAAAATGGATGAGGGCGATATTACGAACGCCACACCATTTATTCAAACTGCGAAACAACAGATAGAAAGAATGAAGGAAAACCTTCAAGCCGTTTCAAGTTCGGATTTTGAAAAAATTCAAACTGAACTATACGAAGCAGTAAAACAGGCGGCAGGTGTAGAATATCTTAATTATCAGCAACAACAGGCAGTTGTGAGACAAGCGCAAGAACAGTCAGCGCAAAATCTTGCCCGCCGTTTTGCGGAAAATGAAAAAGATCGAGAATTAGTGCTCGGTGCGGTGCCCACTCGAAAAGTTAGAGATCATTTGCATTTCAATTTTGATAAAATCGCCAAAAAATATGGTTTTGTCGGCGATGACCCCGAAAAAGACTATCAATCATTTGATCAAAATTCACCAAGATTAAACAAATTACTTAGAGAACCAACAGAACAAGAAAGAGCGGGGGCGTCGTTTGATTTTGTTTACTCTGATTTTTATCGGAAGCCGGTGATAATCGGAGTGGGTGGAGATTTTGATAGGGCATCAGTTATTTCAGAAGCACGCTCCGGAGTCAAAGAGGTCCTCGCAGTTAGGGCGGTGGAAAATGACCCGCAAGCAAAAGAATTATTTGATCGCACACGTTCTAGAAGAGGTCGTGGTAGTCCTTATTTTTATCCAGATCACCAACTCTACGATTTTATTAAAACTATTGGTGTAGAGCGCGCTCAACAAGTTTTGGAAGCAGACAGTAGAAATGTCTCTGAACAGATGACTGGTTTTGAAATGCTCAAGGCCATGAGATACGATATTTCTAAATTTGAACCGGATCAACTTAAAAAACAGCTTCATCAAGCGCACACTCTTGAGCGTTCCGGCTTGTGGCGTTATTTGGAAGAAAGAAACAAAGCTCAAATAGAGCAAGCGCGAGCAAAACTTGGAGCGAAAGCGGAAGGCAAACACTGGCTTGAGCTTTTGGGAGTGCGAGGCGCACGGGATCAATTCCGAGAAGGCAAGCGAATGTATTGGTTGGGAAAACAAGTTTGGATGCACAATCCAAATCGCACCGAAGAAGATCGGTTTTATAAAAACGATTCTTATGTGAACTGGGATAGATATGATTTGACTAAAGCTGATGTCTCTGAAGAAAAGTTTAATGAGTATTTGGAAAAACAAAAAAACCTGATTGTTGCACTTTTGGGTCAAGATTCTGAAGATCTCTATCACTACGGAGAACAAAAAGATCAAGGAAAATCAGCGACACTCGGTCTTATTATCCAAGCATTAGAACAAGGGAATGATATTCGCGGTGTGGCTTTGGCACACGACAAGCAACGATATCTTGAAGGTGTAATCAGCGGAAAAGTTAAAAACGATCTTGAATTTGCTACCGAAGATTGGCCAGCTGATTGGCGCAGGGCAGTCTCCCCAGAAGAAATAAATCTTTATTACGAATATGCCAGTGATTATGTTTTGCTTGACCCCAACGGTCTTACAAAATATGCAACATGGCGCGCAACCAGCGAAGGAAAAGAGTGGGATCAAGTTTTCAAAGAAACTCCAAAGAAAAAAACTGATTTAGATTTTCGCATTTGCCTTGGAAATCAAACAGAAGAAGTACGGGGATGGTACAAGGGTGCCGCAGAGCATGTTGGCGGTGCCGCAATGCAAAATTATCTTTTGCGTTTCAATACAACTCGCGGAGCAGACGGACGCATAGCAAATTGGCACGATGTACTTCTGTGGAGTCCTAACATTCAAAGACTTGAAGCTGGAGATGCAAAGTCCATTCTGTTGAACATTGAAACAATGGACGACAATCAGGAGTTTGTTAATCTCTTGCCTAGATACAGCAAAGATTGCGACCCACTGCGAAGCAGTGGCCCGGTTCAATCCTTGCGCGAGCTCAAGAAGCGTATTTTGGCGATTGAATCCAATATTGATCTCTCAAAATTTCCACCAGAACTTCTTGAAATTACTTCTGCACCCGGATTTAATCTGGCGGCACTCGAATCAATGCATAGACGAGCTGATTTTCAGGATTTAATTGATGGTAAATTGGATAAAGAACAGCCATTTCAACCTCATTCAAGAATTTTTGCCGGACGAGCACTCACTGAAGCATTGCGCGAGGGGTTAGGATCACAGAAACAAAAGATTAGAGGAACGGCAAAAGATTCAAAGGGGTTATTCTTTGCTTTGAATCAGTTAGTAAAAGGCAGAGAACTTGGCGATAAAAAGATGACCGCGCTTGATTTGCTCAATTCTGTTCCAACAGATTTGGAAGAAGATGTTATCCGTCTATTGCGCGAGCAACAAGTTGATGTTGGTCCAATTGTTGAAGCGCAAATTCACGCAAAATCTGATCCCGCAGGATGGGTGTGCGGTAATTATACAGATTGTTGTATGCCGTTTGGTGCTTCCAATAATAACGATTACATGTTTAATCGTTCCACTCAATATTTTACGATCAAGTACAACGGCAGAATTGTCGCTCAATCTGTGATAGTTGATTCTCGTGATCGAGAAAAGAATGCGGATGTGGTTGTGTTAGACAATATCGAAGTTGCCAATAACTATAAAAATCTTTCACCATTGCTCGCGAATGTATATCAAACATTTTGGACGGAATATACCAGTAAACCAGTAAAGGTTGGTACGGGTTATTCTGATTTAATTCCACCAGGCGGAAAATTGGAACAAAATCACTATCAGGCGAAAACTCGACTCTCCTATTCTGACGCTACTGGTTCACAGATTTATGATCTCCCTAAACGCCGAGGTGTTGAGTCAATGGATAAAGTAGTAACATTTGCAAATCTTTCTGAAAGAGATGCTGAGCTTATTGCAAAAATGGAAGCGGAGGCATATCCCGAAGGTATGGCGCAGGGCAAAGCTCATGTTGCTGACATATTGCAGAAACAAAGAGATTTGGAGGTTCCAGGAGCCGCTTCCAGTTTCTTGGTTCGCCAAGGTCAAGAAGCGGCCGGCTATCTCTTGATTTTGCCAGAAGAATCTGAGGTGCAAAGTGGCGAGCGAGTTGCCCATGTGTACGATATGGTAGTTATGCCAAAGTTTAGAGGATCACCGATTGCTCGCAAAATGATGGAGAGGGTTCTTGATGTTGCTTCTGCATATGGCGTACCAATCGAAGCGGAGGCACGAGCAAGTACTTCTTATGCTTTACTGATGAACACACGAATTAGAAAGTGGTTTGAAAGTAAGGGTTTTCATTTAACGAAAAACGAAAAATTGCCAGCTTATCTCGATGGCGAGGATTTTTATTTCGTGCGTTTTGAAAATAGACAAAATGCAGAAGTGACTGCATAGTTTTCGTCCGCCAAAATTTCCGTCAGTCCCTGCAAGAACACGGAGGAAGGGGGGTGTGGCGAGCGTCAGCTCGCGGCGGCGGGGCGAATTCCTTGGTTCGGTCAGGAATTTCGGATAAAATGAGTTCGAGCCAAGTTGTAAAGACACACAATAATCTTGTTTCTGCACATATCATTTTGTATTTTAGGTTTAATTAATAAATACATCAAAATAGACTTTATTTTAAATTAAATATATGATATTATCTTGTTAATGTCCGTTGATATTGAAAGAGAATTGCTAGATGTAAAAGATTTAGCACTTGAAAATAACAAGATATTAAAATCTCTGCAAAGAAAATCCAGAATATCATTTTGGTTTGCATTTTTTAAATGGGCATTAATTTTTTTGGTTGCATTTGGTATTTATACTTTTATAAAACCAATTATCGATCAATTGATAGTTACATATAACACTTTGACAGAAAGTGTCACAGCAATATCTGAAATAAAATCCAATATTCCAGATAACTCTTTATTAAAAGATTTATTTAATAAAAGATAATGTCAAGATAGCTCAGTTGGTAGAGCATCCGCCTGAAGAGCGGGGGGTCGCCGGTTCGAACCCGGCTCTTGACACACTTAGTAAAACAAAAAAGACAAGAAGTAAATCTTGTCTTTTTTGTTAAAATTCTAAATAGAGTATTATTTTAATTACTTCTAACATTAAGTTTGGTCTTTCTGTTTTTATCTAATTTTGGTAATTTTATCTCTAACAAACCGTGTTTTTCTTTTGCTTCAGCCAAATCCACATCTATTTCTTCTGGTAAAATAATATTTCTAGAAAAAGATCCCCAAAATAGTTCTCTGTGATAATAATCTTGCTCATCTATTTCCAAATCTTCTTCTCTGTGCCCGTTTATTGTGACCATATCTCTGGTAATTTGTATATCCAAGTCTTGAGGTTTTACACCAGCTATCATGGTTTTTATAATAATTTCATTTTGTCTATTTACGACATCTATTGCAAGTTGACCAGAATTTGATTCTGTATCTTTTTCATTTTCTTCAGAAATAGAATCCTCATCAAAAGAATCAATTTCATCTTGGAAATCATCCTCCAAATCATCTATTTTGGCAGTTCCGGTTAATCTTTCAAACAATGTTCTCTTTTTTTTCATTTTGATTTTTATTTAAAATTTTAATTTTTTCTAATAAAATTATTATCAAGATTATCGTTGTCCAGACTATAGAAAAACTGATTAGAACAAAAATATCTTCTTTTATTATTGATGACCTTATTATAAATGAATTAAAGATTGTATGCAAAGCAGTTGCCAACACAAAGCCGATTAAAACTGCTGTTGTTTTGGTTTTTTTATCTTTATAAAAAGAAAAGGCCATAAAAATTCCGATTGTGGCTGAGGCTGAAATGTGTAAAAGTGTTGATCCTATAAATCTTGCATTTCCAACTAATATGGCAGTATGTTGAGCATAATCTGGGTCTACTAATGTTCCATATATATAAAATATATTTTCTAAAGTTGCAAAACCCAATGCCGCAGTTATCAAATATATAACAGAATCTAATGGTTCGTTATTTTCTTTTGTTGATATGCCCCCAATATAGCCGGCTAATAGTTTCAAAAATTCTTCAATTCCTGCCCATAAAATAATAAGTATTATTGCAGAAAAATAATTTTCAAAAAATAATTTGTAAATATTTACAGCTGGTTGATTAATTATTATATTTGCAAATAGAGAATTTAGAAATGCCGCTATTGGTACTGTAAGCATTCCAAATAAAAAAGATGCAAAAAGAAGTCTTTTTGGCTCGGGATTTTTTTTGTCTTGTTGAAGCCAGTAAATAAGCCAGATGATTGGTGGCAAAATACCGCCAAAAATTAAAATTGTAATTTCGCTACTGCTTAGATTTGCTATGTTCATTTATTTTTTATTTTATCATCTTTTTTGTAAACACAAAATATTTAAATTTTATAAAATAAAAAATTTTTTAAATAAAAAAAGACCTTTATCAAAATTAAAATTTTGATAAAGGTTAAAAGGTGGATAATGACAACTTGAGACGGGAAAGGTCGCCTTCGCGCGGTTTGTCTCTTTATTTCTCCCGAAGAGTGGTCTTTTGATCATCTGGCCCCTGTTAGAGGAAAACAGGTCAGCCCCACACATTTTAAGATGTCAAACAGACATCGGGCATGTCATTATCCCAAAGAGCAATCACTAGAAAAAAATTATAAATCATTAATAAAAAAAGTCAATAGTTTGAGATGGTGCCCAAAAACTTCCGGCACTTTTAATAGATTGACAGTAATATGTGTTAGAAATGTTTATTTTAAAACTAAATTTCCTTCAGCTTTAATTTCCGGACACACCTGACCATTTTGTGAAAAACTTTTTATAAAACCAGCCACACCAATCATTACTGCATTATCGGTAGAAAGTTCTTTTTCTGGAAAAAAAACTTTTGTTTTATTTGTTTGTATTTTTTTAAAACTTTCTCTAATAAATTGATTGGCAATAACCCCGCCACCAATTATTAAAGTATTTGAATTGTGTTCCAATAAAGCATTTTTGGTTTTTAATAATAAAACTTCGGTGACCGCATTTTCAAATTCTAAAGCAATCGCTTCTTTTGTTTCATTGTCTAATTCTTTTATATTTTTTTCTAATAATATTTTTTGTGATAAATATAAAACTGCTGTTTTTAAACCAGAAAAAGAAAAATCAAAATTTTTTTCTTTGATCATTGGTCTTGGCAATCTAAAATTATTTTGAGTGTTTTTATTTCTAGCATTATTCGCCAAAATTGAAATATGAGGTCCGCCTGGGTATGGTAAATTTAAAATTCTAGCAACCTTATCAAATGCTTCGCCAACAGCATCGTCTTTGGTTTTTCCAATAATTTTATATTTACCAATATTTTCTATTAATACCAACTCAGTATGACCACCAGATATTAAAAGTGAAATAGCGGGGAATTGAAAAATATTTTCTTCTATTTTTTGTGATTCTTTAATTATAGAAAATATGTGACCTTCCATGTGATTTACTGGCAACATTGGTATATCAAAATAATAAGAAATTGCACGAGCAAAATTTATTCCAACCCAAAGTGCTGGTTCTAGGCCCGGACCGCTTGTGACACAAATTAGATCAATATTCAAATTATTTATTTTGACAATCAGTTTTTCAAATTTTTCAAATAATTCTGGTTCTCTTTCTAAAATTATTTTGCATCTTTCTATCTTTTCTTTGTTTAATTCTTTTTCATCATCAAAAACATATTTTGCTTTTTTTAAAATTTTTTCAAAAAGGGGAACAATATTTTTTGCATGTTCTCTTTTTGCCAAACTAGGATATACACCACCATATTTTTGATGTATTTCTACTTGTGAATTTATAGAATTGGCTATGATTTTATACTCTAAATTTTCTATTTTACTGAATTTGCTATCAGAAAATTCTAGTATAGCCAAAGCTGTCTCATCACAACTTGTTTCTATTGCTAGGATTTTTTTCATGCTATGAAGATTGTGTTGTGACCCTACGGGGAATCGAACCCCGATTTACGCCCTGAAAAGGCGCTGTCCTAACCGTTAGACGATAGGGCCATCAAAATAAGATAATATCAAATTTTATTTTAAAAAGCAAAAAATATCTTTAAAAATATGTACTTTGTTAAATGTTTGAAATTAATAATTTTAATTTTCTGTAAATTTTTCATCAAATATATTATTTTGACAAAATATATATAGTATGTTAGTATTTAAGACTGAAAAGTTTTTTAACAACAACACACAGAAAGGTGGGAAATTATGGAAAAAGAGAGAATCGGACTGAAATTTGCTCGGGCGGGATTTTTTCTCGTTTTAGCAATCGTTTTTTTTGTAGAAACAAGCATTTATTTGGGATTTTTTCAAATTCCAAGTAATTTGGAGAAAACGACATCGGTCCTGTGCTTCTTTTTGTGGATCGTGGGACTCATCGCCGTATTTTTGGACAGAATGCTTGATCGAACCAATTGGTTCGTTGTCACATTTTTTCTGATTGGGACCATGGCAAGCGGCGGAATTTTTGGTATAAATATAGAACAGTTTGGCAATATTGTAATTGCTTCTCTTGTTTTGATATTTGCTATCAAAACAAGCATTCCTCAAAAATCGGAAGAATAAAGAGGAATAAACCAGAGTAATAACTCTGGGTCTGCAACCTTAAAATTTAAAACGAGCACTTGAAATACGGTGCTCGTTTTTTAATTTGTTTTTTATATTTTTTTTGATATTATTTATAAAAGTTTGGGCGATTAGCTCAGTTGGCTAGAGCGTCTCATTGACGTTGAGAAGGTCACAGGTTCAAGTCCTGTATCGCCCACAATTATTATTGATTGCTTTTTATATAACTGTAAATATCTTCTAGTGCCAAAACCGCATCTCCAACAGCTATATTATTTTGATGATATTTTACATCGGTCACATCACCAGCAGACCAAATTCCTTCCACACTAGTCCTTTGATTTGTTCTGTCTGTTATGATGTGTCCGTCCTCGGTTAAATTTATCAAATTTTTTACACAATCAGAAGCAGGATTTGATCCTATTTCGACAAAAATTCCATCAACATATATTTCTGTCTCATTATTAGTATTTTTATCTTTATACTTTAAGCCTGTCACAAAATTGTTTCCTAATATTTCGACAATTTCTGAATTATAAATTATTTCTAATTTTGAATCTTTTTTTATATTTTCTACAGTTACAGGATCTGCTCTAAATTCATTTCTGCGATGTATCAAAAAAACTTTTTTTGTATAGGCCAATAATTGCATAACTGCCTCAAGTGCCGAATTTCCACCACCAACAACTGCCACTATTTTGTCTTTAAAAAATGGCCCATCACAACTGGCACAATATGTTAATCCTTTGTGTTCAAACAAATCGGCATTTTTTGCTAATATTTTTTTCCTTGAAGATCCGGATGCTATTAAAACAGTTTTTGATAAGTATGAATTTTTGTCTGTTTTTATTTCAAATTTATTTTTTTCAATTTGTTTTATTTCCAAAACCCACTCATTCTTTTTTATATCAACAAATTCTCCAGCATAAGCTCTAACATGATTTTCCAGTTTGTTAGCCAAATCAATACCGCTAATTTTTATATCGCCAATCCAATTTTCTATACCCAAAGAATCAATACTTTGACCACCAAAACTTTTTGTAATAAGAGCAGTTTTAAGTTGTTTTCGTGCAGAATAAACACCTGCTGCAACACCGGCAGGTCCACCGCCAATAATTATTAAATCATAAATCATAAATCATATAATATCATAAAAACAAAAAATCTGGATATAATCCAGACTTTTTGTTTTTTATTTTATTTTGCTTCTTCTCAAAAAGGCCGGAACAGCACCCCATTCATCGTCATCCTCATCTATTTTTTTTATTTCTGGTTTCGGTTCATCTTTTTCTTCTTTTGCATGATTAACTAAAAGTGAGTTAAATATTTTTCCTGATTTTTCTTCCGGTTCGTTATTTTTTTCTGTTTTTTCTTGATTACTTGAGTTTGTTGCTGATGAATTAAACAGGGGTCTTTTTATTGAATTTTCTGGAAAACCACTTGCAATGATGGTTACTTTTATGTCGCCCTTTTTTAATTTGTCGTCTTTTACTGTACCAAATATTACTTTTGCATCTGGATCCATAGACTCTGTAATAACTTTTGCTGCTTCTTGTATTTCAAACATGGTCAAATCTTCTCCACCGGCTATTGAAAACAAAACTCCTCTAGCGCCATTTATTGAAATATCTAATAGTGGGGAATTAATAGCCATTTTTGCAGCTTCTTCGGCTCTTTTTTCGCCATTAGCTATTCCAATACCCATAAGAGCAGAGCCGGCTTCTTTTAATATTGATTTGATGTCGGCAAAGTCTATATTAATGACCCCGGGAGTTGTAATAAGATCTGATATTCCTTCTACTGATTGTTTCAAAACATCATCACACATTGCAAAAGCATTACTTACAGTTGTATCTTTTGAAATATTACTCAAAAGTCTATCATTTGGAATTACAATTATCGCATCAACTTCTTTTCTTAACTGATCAAGTGCCTCCTCCGCAATTTTCATTCTTTGTCTACCCTCAAAAAAGAAAGGTTTTGTGACTACTGCCACAGTTAATGCTCCGGATTCTTTTGCAATTTGAGCCATTACAGGACTTCCACCAGAACCAGTTCCTCCACCAAGACCGCATGTTAGAAAAACCATATCGGCATTTTTTATTGCTTCTTGGACTTCTTCTTTTGTTTCTTCAACTGCTCTTCTGCCAAGATCTGGATTCATTCCAGTACCCAACCCCTTAGTTAGATTTTTACCGATGTGGATTTTTCTTTTTGCTTGACTGTGGTGAAGGTCTTGAGCATCGGTGTTTGCAACTATAAATTCAACACCTTTTACTTTTGAATTAACCATGTGTTCAATGGCATTTCTTCCAGAACCACCAACTCCTATGACTTTTATTCTGGCAAAAGTTTCTATTTCTGGTTTTATTTGTGGCATATTATCAATAAAAATTATTATATAAACTTATAATTCCCTCAACTTTTAATAGGTGATTACATATTAGACCGAAAATAGAAAAAAGCAAGTTTTTTATGTGTTGGAGTTTTTGTTGTATTTTTTGAAATAATTTGATTGTTTTTTGGTTATGGTAGGAATTTTTTTAGCCAATTTTTTATATTTATAAATATTTTCTTTATTAGTCTAAAACTAGAATCTGATTTTGTAAATCCGCTTTCTTCATTGAAAAAACCAAGAACACAAAGTCCGTATGCCACAGACCATGTTGAATCTTTTATTTTAACATTTTGATTTTCTGAGTTTTTGTTTGATTCTTCATTTAATTTGTTGACTTGAAAAACTTTTGATGGAATTTTTAAAGAAGATTTTGCAATTTCCGATATGTTTAATATTCCAGATCCACCACCTGTTATAATTATTCCGGCTGGTAACAAACCACTTTTGCCGATTTTTTTTAGGTGAGCATCTATTAATTCAAATATGTCATAAAATCTTGCTGAGATTATGTCATTCAATTTCTTTTTTGGAATTTCTGAATTGATGTTTGAAATTTCTTTTTCTTTTTTTATTTTTTCGGCTTGTTCTAGAGATATTTTTAGACCAAGAGCTATATCATTTGTAATATCATTTGAACCAATAGGGAAGACTTCTAAGGAAATCGGCAAATCATCTTCGTATACAACAATTGATACAGTTTCTGATCCGATATTGGCCAAAACACAGCCGGCAATTTTTTCAGTTTTTGAAAGCGAGACAATCCCAGCAGCAATTGGAGATGCGACAACATCTAATATTTCTATTCCAGAATTTTCAACTGTTTGAATTATTTCTTGAAAATGATGAATTAAACAAGTTACATAAAGCATTTTAACTTCTAAATTTATACCTTTTAGACCAACAGGATCTTTTCCTAAAATAGATTTTCCATCGACTTTGTATTCTATTGGAATTGGATGAATTATTTTTCTATTTTGTAAAATATTTTTTGGTATATTGGAAAGACTTTCTTTTTGGGCTTTTTCTACATCCAAATCAGTAATTTCATTATCTGCTCTTGAAATCATAACAGAACCAACAGAACTGTGACTTGAAAGTCCTATTCCGCCGATAGAGACAAAAGCTTTTTCTATTTTTATGTTACTTGTTTTTTCTGCCTGTTTTATAGCTTTTCTAATACTTTTTATGGCATCGTTTTGATTTATTATATATCCATGTCTCATGCCTTTTGATTCGGCATATCCAAGCCCTATTATTTGTGGTAGAAAAGAAGAATCGTCGTTTTTTTTGGAGACCACAACTTTTATTTGATATGTTCCTATATCTATGCCAACAGCTATTTTGCTCATATTAATATTATAAACTGTATTTTACATTAAAAAATATAAATTTGCATGTGTATAACTTCTGCCTAGAATTTTTTGCTCAACTTGTTTTATAGGTTTTTGATTTTTTTTAAAAATTTTTTTTCTTCCAAATCCATTTTTTCGCCATGATCAAAACCTTTTATGTGAAGACATCCGTGTATTAAAAGAAATGCAATATATTTTTTGTGAGACATATTAAATTTCCGAGCCTCTTTTTTTGTATCCAAATTTATCAAAACTTCTCCAGAATTTTTGTCCAGACAAAAACTCAAAACATTTGCTGGTTTGTTTTTTTTCCTCAAATCTTTATTTATTTTTTTTGATTTTTTTGGATCAATAAAACAAACTGATAAATCAAATGATTTTCCCAGCACCATTTCTTTTATTTCTTTATATTTCGAAAAGTTTGATGGAGCTTTTATATTGCTCTGATTAGATATTTCAAACATTTACAAATTATTTACCCTTTTTTGATTTTATGTTTAGTTTTCCTAATTTTACTAATTTTTCTATTTCTTTCTTTTTTGTTAAAGATTTTAGTTTTTTCTTCTTTTTGACATAATCAGACATTGGTCTTTCTGCATATCTAATATTTCTTTTGTATTGTAAAACCCCAGATTCTTGAACTTTTCTACCAAATCTTTTTAGTAAATTTAAATTATTTTCGTTTTTATTTTTTGTTAATTCTACATTTGTGGCCATATTGTCAGTACATTATCATATTGTGTTAAAACTGGCAAATTTTTTAGGATTATTGTGAGTTTTTGCCGTATTCTGAATTTATAAAGATTTTATATATTCAAATAAGTCTTTGAACTTAACTATTTTTTGAGATTTGCTTTCTCTATCCCTAACAATCAATTCGTCGGCAAGTGCTTCTTTCTGTCCCATTATTATAAAATGTTCAGAACTAGATTTTTTTGCGGAAGATATCTGACTACTTAATCTGTCACGATATAATTTGTGTATAACTGGAATATTTTTGTTTCTAAACTCTTCTATAACAAGAAGAGATTTTAATTTTGCCATATATCCAATTTGTAGGAAAAAGAAATTTGCTTTATCAAATTTTTTGATTATTTTTGATGAAACCACTTGTGGATTTGGTAAATTTAAAAGAGCACCAACAGATGGTATGTCTTTTCTCAAACCACTTTTTCTAGCCAAAGAATCATATCGACCCCCGGAAGAAAAAATTCGTTCAGTTTCTTTGTCCATTACTTCAAAAACTGTATGTGTTGAATAATTCGGATCACCAAGTATGGAATGATCAACTTCGTATTGTATATCTAATGTTTCTAAAAATTCCAAAACCTCACTGAATCTTTTTCTTGATTCCTCATCCAAAAAATCCATCGGTTTTGGGGCATTTTCATGAATTGTTGTACATTGATTTTTACCTCTTGTTACAAGTTCGTGAACACCCTCCTTAAATAATTGACGGCAATGATTATTTAATTCGTTTATGTTTTTTCTGTAGTAATTCGTAGCTTCTCTATAATATGCATTTAAACAGTCTCTGTCGCCAATATCATTTAATTTTACAATTATGTTTTTTATACCATGTTCTGCTAAAATTGTTTTTATGGTTTGAATTATAACCGCCTCTGCAATACTGCCATTAACATTTATAATTTGTAAATTTATCAATTCCTCGCCACTTTTTTTTCTATGTTTTGGATGTTTTCCTGATGCTGATCCCTCATAATAAATAACATCTGGCTCAACCATTTCTTTTTCTTTGTCATCTTTATATCTTCTAAGCAGGGCATACATTTCAGAAATTGATGGTAAATTTTCAGAAATATAATTTTTTTGTCGACTTATTGCACTTGTGACTTTTTCATCTTCTTTTGTGACTTCTTCTGGTTGTGTTTTTATAAAACCAAAATATTTAGCAATTAATTCTGACTTTAAAATATTATTTCCTTCTTGTTTATTTGTTTTTTTCATAATTTATTTATTAAAAATTAAAATTCACATCTCCTGGTAAAATGCCAATTTTTTTAACCGGTGTAATTCTGATAAGTGCTCTACCTTTTATAAATTCTTTATCTAAAGGGCCCCAAAATCTAGAATCCAAACTGGCCGATCTATTGTCTCCCATTACAAAATATTCATTATCATTTAGTTTTAAAAAAGAAATGTTATTTGATTGTAATTTTACATATGGCTCTTCCAGATATTGTTCTATTACATTTCCGTCATTTTCTTTTATTATTTTGACCACATTATCTTTTATTTCAACCGTTTCGCCAGGCAATCCTATAATTCTTTTTATAAAATACTTACTTGTGTCTTCTGGGTATTTGAAAACCACAACATCTCCTCTTTTTGGGGAAGAGAATTTGTATGTAATCTGATCAACTATAAGATAATGTCCCGTATCAAAAGTTGGATACATTGATGTTCCGCTGACAACAAACGGTTGAGCCACAAAAATTCTTATTGGTAAAACGACAATTATTGTCACCAAAATAAATAGTGCGGTTTCTTTTATATCTTTTACACTAAACATGTTTTTCTATTTTAATCTAGTTTTTGATTTGACACAAGTCATTTTAAAATTCATAATTAAAAGAATATGAAATACATAGTCGGTTTGGGGAATCCCGAAGAAAAATATATTGGCACAAGGCATAATATTGGAAGAGACATAGTTTTTCAAATTGCTAAAAAATTTTCTTTTGAAGATTTTCAATATGAAAAAAAAATTAATGCCTTGATTTCTGTTGGAAAAATTGAAAAACAAAAAGTTACTTTAATTTTGCCAGATGCTTATATGAACAGATCGGGTATTTCTTTAAAAAAAATTATTGATAATAAAAATAAAGCACTAAACACGGTTGTAATACACGATGATCTTGATATGGGTTTTGGAGCTCAAAAAATAGTTTTTGGTAAAAAAAGCGGCGGTCATTTGGGTATTGAATCAATTATCAAATCTATAAAAACCATTGATTTTATTAGAATAAAAATCGGAATTTCTCCAACAACACCTTCTGGTAAAATAAAAAAACCCACAGGATCAAAAGAAGTTGTAAATCATGTTTTGGGTAATTTTAATAAAAAAGAATCTGTCGATATGAAAAAGATCATCAAAAAAACAATCGACTCAGTCGAGTCGATTGTTTTGGACGGATATATGATTGCGATGAATAAATTTAATTAATCTAATTTATTTGAAAGTGTCATTTTTTGTTCTTTTGCTTCAAATAAAGTTATTTTGAAATCATAAACTTTTCCTAATTCTAGTTTTTCTCTAAGTTCGGCAATATCTTTAAATTCTGAAATGTGGACAAGTCCCGCAACTCCTTCTTCAATTGACGCCAAAGCACCGTGTTTGTTGTGTTTTATTATTATTCCTTTGACAACCATGCCTTTTTTGTATTTTCTTCCAGCTTCAACCCAAGGATTTTCTTTGAGTGCCTTGATTGATAGAGATATTTTTCCATCTTTTATTTCTATAATTTTTACTTTTATTTGATCCCCAACATTTACATGTGTTCTTGGATTTTCAACTAGTGACCAGTCTATTTCTGAAATATGTACCAATCCTTCTGTTTCATTTGAGATTTTAACAAAAATACCAAAATCTACTATTCCAGTGACTTCTCCTTCTAATATATCTCCAACTTTATATTTATTTTCTTGTTTTATTTCACCAATTTTGTGTTCTGGAGATTTTTCTGTAGAAGAACCTTTCTCAGAGAAGATTAATTTTCCATCGTTTGATGTGGCACCAATAATTATTACATCTAATTTTTGCCCAATTAATTTTTTAAGTTCTTCAAGAATTTTCACCTTATCACCATCCATTACTCTTGGATAATTTTCTGGTCTCAATTGAGATGCTGGTAGAAAACCCTGAACACCTTGCCAACTCATAAGCAAACCTCCCTTATTGGCATCTTGCACAACTAATTCTAAAGTTGTTTTTTCTTTGATTGCTTTTTCTACCTCGTTCCAAATCAAAGCTTGTTTTGCTTCTTTCAGAGATAATTCTATATAGCCGTCATCATTTTTTAAATCAGAAACTTTCGCACTAACAATATCTCCAACATGAATTTTTCTAATTAAATCTCTGGCAATTATATATTCTCTACCCATTATAATTCCAGTTCCAAAAGGGTGAAGATCTATATAAACAGAAGCCTTGTCTATGGCAACTATTGGTCCCTCAACAACATCTCCTACCATTGGGGGGTTGGGTAAATTACTTATAAATTCTGAAACAACCTCTTCTTTATTACTTTTTTCTATTTTTTTCATTTTTATGAAAAAATTTCAGGTTTGTCGGTTCTTTACTTACTTTTTCTATACATGCGGTTTTTGCCGACAGGGTTACTGAAATTTTTTAGTGTTAATAATAATCAATGAACACAAAATTATAAACATATTTTTTAATAAAAGTAAATAGCATTAAAAAAATAAGTTTGATATAATACTTTTCTATATGATTATAACTTACGACAATATTCAAACTGTCAAAATAAATCAAGGCAATATTACTGTTGCCATAAATCCACCTTCAAAAAAATCCAATTTTTCTAGTACCAGTTTTGGTTCTGATATTGTGTTAATTACGACAAATCATCCAGATTTAAATGGTGTAGAGACCGCAACCAGAAATGATCAAACACCAGTTGTTATAGACGGTCCCGGAGAATACGAAGTCAAAGGATTTTTTATAAGAGGCTTTCCCACAAAAACAAATTATGGCGGAAAAGAAAAAATTAATACGGTATATTCCTTAAATGTTGAAGGAATAAATATTTTATTTACTGGTGCTATTTCTGATACAAATATTCCAAATGAAATAAAAGAAGAAATAGGGGAAGTTGATATTATTTTTGTGCCGATTGGTGGTGATGGAGTTTTGGAAGCAGAAGAAGCATATGATTTTGCTGCAAAAAGAGAGCCGGGAATTATTATACCAATTCATTACGGACAGGTCGGACAAAAAGATTCCCTAAAAAGATTTTTGAAAGAAGCTGGAGAAGATGGTATAAAACCTGTTGAAAAATTAGTTATAAAGAAAAAGGATTTAGAGGGCAAAGAGAGCGACATAGTAATTTTAAAATAAATTTTATGGGATTTCTAAATTATTTAGAATATATAAGAAAAAATAAAAGTGATACCCAAAAGAATATAATTTCTTTTAATTTGGCAATAATTCTCACAATTATAATATTTATTTTTTGGTTTTTTACAAATTTTAGTAATTCTGTAAAAGAAATTTCTGATGTGTCGCAAGAAAATTCACCATTTCCAGCAATGATTAATACCGTAAAAAATGCATTTTAATAAAATTTAAAAAATATGAAAAAAAACGATTTAGATAAAAATAAAAATAATCAACAAGAAGAGCCAAAGTTGGTCGGACAAATAATCGAGTCACCAATCAGTGATGAGATGCGAAAATCATATCTTGATTATGCCATGTCTGTTATAACGGCAAGAGCTTTGCCGGATGTTAGAGATGGTCTAAAACCAGTTCATCGTAGAATCTTGTTTTCAATGAACAAAATGAATTTAACATCGTCTGCAAAATTCAAAAAATCAGCTACAGTAGTTGGAGATGTTATCGGTAATTATCATCCTCATGGAGATGCTTCTGTTTATGATGCTATGGTAAAATTGGCTCAAACATTTTCTATTAGATATCCACTTGTTTTGGGACAAGGAAACTTCGGTTCTGTTGACGGTGATCCGCCTGCTGCATATCGTTATACTGAGGCAAAAATGAGTAAATTATCAGAAGAACTTCTGACAGATTTGGAAAAAGACACAGTTGATTTTAGACCAAATTTTGATTCAACAAAAAAAGAACCAGTTGTTCTTCCTTCTAATGTTCCAAACTTACTTTTGAATGGAACACTTGGTATTGCTGTTGGAATGGCTTCAAACATACCACCGCATAATTTAGGAGAAATAATAGATGCCACAATTTGTATTTTAGAAAATCCAAAAGCCACCACGGAAGATTTAATGCAATTTGTTAAGGGTCCAGATTTTCCAACTGGCGGATTGGCTTTTGATAAAAAAAGCATATATACAGCATATGCCTCTGGTCGAGGTGGTGTTATAACTAGAGGAGAAGCAGAAATTGTCGAAGACAAATCTGGCTCTAGTCAAATAGTAATAACATCAATACCATACAGAGTTAACAAATCTGATTTAATCTCAAAAATTGCCGAATTACACTCAGAGAAAAAAATAGAAGGTATAAAAGGTCTAAGAGATGAGTCAACTGATGAAATAAGAATAGTTATTGATATAAAATCAAGTGCTCATCCTCAAAATATTTTAAATTATATTTACAAACACACCCAATTAGAAGAAGCTTTTCATTATAATATGGTGGCATTAGTTGATGGGGTTCCCCAAACTCTTGGTCTAAAATCAATTTTAGAACAATTTGTAAAACATCGTTTTGAAGTTGTTACCAGAAGAACAAAATTTGATTTGGCAAAAGCGAAAGCTAGAGAACATATTTTGATTGGGCTTAAAAAAGCATTAGATCATATTGATGAAATAATAAAAATTATAAAAGCCTCAAAAGATACACCAACTGCTCATCTTAATTTGATGAAGGGATTCAAATTTAGCGAAATTCAGGCGACGGCAATTTTGGAAATGAAATTACAAAAGCTGGCTGGTCTTGAAAGAAAGAAAATAGAAGACGAGTTATTGCAAGTTCAAAAACTTATTTCAGAATTGGAAGATTTGCTAAAAAGCAATACAAAGATGAGAAATTTAATAAAGAAAGAATTGACAGATGTGAGAAATAAATATTCTGACGATAGAAAAACAAAAATAATTTCTGGTGGTGTAAAAAATATTTCCATAGAAGATATTGTTCCAGATGAAGAAAGTGTTCTTGTTTTGACAAATGGTGGTTATATAAAAAGAACTAATCCAGATGAATACAAAAAACAAAGAAGAGGTGGTGTTGGTGTTATAGATCTTGATACAAAAGAAGAAGATTTTGTAAAAAGATTAGTGTACACCACGACACATAGCGATTTGTTATTTTTTACAAACAAAGGAAAAGTCTATCAAATAAAAATGTATGAAATTCCCGAGGGTAAAAGGGCTACAAAAGGAAAATCTATTGCCAACTTTTTATCCATTAGTTCTGATGAATTAATTACTTCTGTTTTGGCAATGCCCAAAGAATTGAAAAAAACAGACGGAATGTCTGTGATGATGATGACCGAAAATGGTGTTATCAAAAAAGTAGATGCGGAAAGTTTTCACGATGTCAGAAAAAATGGAATTATTGCTATAAAATTGAAAGATTCTGACAAACTAATTTCCGCTCATTTTGTCACAAAAGGAGATGATGTTGTTGTTGTCACAAATCAGGGCCAATCTATCAGGTTCAAAGAATCTGACATTCGTGAAATGGGTCGTGGCGCATCTGGGGTTAGGGGAATAAATATAAATTCAAAAGATAGAGTCGTCTGCACTTTAACTATCAAAAAAGAGTACAAAAATAACAATCTTTTAGTTTTTTCTTCAAATGGATTTGGTAAGCAAACACCGCTTGATGAGTATAAGGTTCAAAAAAGAGGCGGTTCTGGAATAAAAACTGCAAAAGTTACAGATAAAATAGGTAAAATAATTTCCGCAGCAGTTGTCACAGAAGAAACTGATGAGGTTGTTGCAATGTCTGAAAAAGGACAAGTTATTAGAATAGATATAGACGAAATACCTATACTTGGTAGGCAAACACAGGGTGTTAGAGTTATGAAATTAAAAGATGGTGACCATATTGCATCGTTAATTACTTTTTAAGTTTAATTTAAAATAAAAAAACTAATTAGACTTTTCCCCAAACAGTATTTTGGTTTTATATTCTTTGTATTGTATAATTAATAAATAATGTTTTCAGATCCAATTACAAATTTACAACAATTTCATATAGACCCAGGAATGTCTGTTGCAGATCTTGGTTCTGGTGTTGGATTTTACACTATGCTTTTGTCAGAAATTGTTGGTCCATCAGGTTCAGTATATGCTGTAGAGGTTCAAAAAGAATTATTGGATAAGTTAAAAATAGAATCGGAAAATAGGGGATTGAAAAATATAAAATTCATATGGGGTGATTTAGACGAGATTGGTGGTACAAAAATCAGAGACCATTCTGTTGACCGTGTTTTAATTGCAAATGTTTTATTTCAAATAGAAAAACCAGAATCTTTTTTGACCGAAGCCAATCGTATTTTAAAGAGAAAAACCGGAAAAATTCTTTTGATTGATTGGACTGATTCTTTTGGTGGCCTTGGTCCAACACCGGGAAGTGTCATAAAACCAGATGTTGCCAGAACTATGTTTGAAAATGCTAATTTTGTCTTTGAAAAAGAGATAAATGCCGGAGATCATCATTATGGATTAATTTTTAAAACATTATGAATGATAAAATGTCTACATTTCAAATAATAACTTTGGGTGTCGCTATTTTTATTATTGTTGGATCGGTTGCGGTTTTTGCTTTGCAAAGAGGACAAGAAAGTCAGTCAAAATCAACCGTTGAAATTTGGGGCATTATTCCATCAAAAATTGTAAACGAATGGAGTAAGAGAATAAACGAAGCAGAAAGGGAGTCTGTTAATTTTAAATACACAGAGATAGAACCTGATGAATTTGAAAAAAGATGGATAGATGCCATGGCTGCTGGCACTGGTCCAGACATTGTAATCATTCCAGATGATTTGACCTTAAAACATCAAAATAAACTTTTTCTTATTGATTACAAGTTTTTTACTAACAAAAAATACAAAGATAGTTTTATAGAATCAGCGGAGGTCTTACTTAGAAACAATGGAATAATTGGATTTCCACTAACCATAGATCCCTTGGTTATGTATTGGAATAGAACAATTTTAAATAATGACGGCATCTCATCTCCTCCAAGATTTTGGGATGATCTTTTTTCCATAATACCAAGATTAGTCAGAAGGGATACCGCCGCAAATATTTCAAGACCAGTAATAGCTTTGGGTGAATATCAAAACATTGACAACGCAAAAGAAGTTTTAATTGCAATGATTCAACAGGCTGGAAATAATTTAATTACATTAGATCAAACAAGTAATACGTTTGAATCTGTTTTGGATAAACATTTTAATTTTTCTACACGACCAGCTGATGCTGCTTTGAGTTTCTTTTTGCAGTTTTCTAATCCAACACGAGATGTGTATACTTGGAATAGATCAATGCCTTCTTCCAAGCAAATGTTTCTGTCCGGTGATTTGGTTTTTTATATTGGATATGCTAGTGAAAGAGATATTATTTTGCAAAAAAATCCAAACTTAAATTTTGATGTTGCGGTTTTACCACAATCAAAAGCTTTTGGAAATAATATTGAAATAAACAAAACTCTTGGACAAATGAATTTAATTGCAATATCAAGAAATTCATCAAAAATATCCAGTTCTTTTAATAATGTTTTAAAATTAATAGAACCACAAAACATAAAAATATTATCAGAGTTGACCGGACTTCCAACCGTCAGAAGAGATGTTGTTATTCCGACAGAAAACTTATCGTATGCTGAAGTTTTTAATCGATCCGCACTTTTTTCTATTCCTTTTCTTGATCCGGGAGTTTCTGAGACAAGTAATATTTTTAAAAGTATGATAGAATCTGTTTTAGTAGGAAATTTGGATGTTAACAGATCTGTACAAAGGGCTCACCAAGAAATTTCAAATATGTTAAAATAAATAATATGAATTTCAGAAAAAACCTAATCAAAATATTTTTAATTTGTTTTACCGTTTTCATACCTCTACAGTCTTTCGCGGGACTAGTCCCATGTGTCGGACCAAGAGCTGATGGTGGACCTAAATGTGATTTGAATGCGGTTGGAACACTATTGGTCAATATAATAAAATTTGCAATAAATATCGGTTTAGTTCTGTCGGCAATAGGTTTTGCTTGGGCAGGATTTTTGTATATGACAGCTGCTGGCAATTCCTCCCAAATATCAAAAGCTCATGGTGTATTCAAAAAAATATTATTTGGTTTTTTGTTTGCAATATCGGCTTATTTGATTGTTGATTTAATAGCTGCGGCTTTTGGTTTAAAATCTACTCCAACAGGTAGAGAAATAATAGAACTTTATAACAGAGTAATTAGATAATATGAAACAAATAATTAAAACAGGTTTTTTGACAACAATACTTTTACCAACAATTACATTTGGTCAAACATTAAATAGCGGACTAAATGATCCGATAGGGGTTAGTAATATGGGGGTTCTGATAAATAGAATATTAGATGTTGTTGTAACAGTTGGAACTGTGATTGTGGTACTTGCCATAATTTATGCCGGATTTCTATTTATCGCAGCAAGGGGTAATCCAGAAAAAATAAATCAAGCAAAAAGTGTGTTCTTGTGGACAGTTATCGGGGCAATTGTTTTGCTTGGTGCTCAATTGCTAAGTAATATTATTGTAAGTACTGCCAGAGGATTGGGAGTTAATATATAAAATTATGAATATATTTTTAAAATTTGCTTTAATTTTTTTACCAAACATATCATATGCCCAATCAATTGGTAACTTAAATGATTTTTTTATTTATTTATCGCTCATAATAAAAATATATATCATACCCCTAATCATCGGTCTTGGTTTAGTCGCTTTTATTTGGGGTATAATAAAATATGTAATATCAACCAGTGAATCAGAAAAAAAGAATGCGGTTTCGGTGATAGTCTACGGTATAATATTCCTTTTTGTAATGGTATCTGTTTGGGGTTTGGTTGTTATGTTACAGAGAACTTTTAGAGTTGGAAATGTTTCTCTGCCAACACAACCAGAATCAATAAGGTCTTTAAGGCCATAGGGTATTACGATATTAATAATTTGTGTTATTATATAATTAATTAAATAAATAAAATTATGCTTCAGCAGGTATTTTATAGAATAACAGTTTTGTCTGGATATGTTGCTTTATTCATCATCGCAATAGCACTAGTTGTCTTTTTGTATGGTCTTGTTATATACCTTACAAATTCTGATAGCGAAGAAAAAAGGAAAGAAAGTTTGAGATATATTGCGGCTGGAATAATTGGTCTTTTTGTGATGGTTTCTTTTTGGGGAATAGTTTCTATGGTATCGGGTACATTTGGATTTTCTTTTGGAATACCAATAATTAGATTATAAAACAATCCACACTATTTTTATTGTTATTTAATATTTAATAATATATAATTAATACTGAGCTATTTAAGATAGTTCAAATGTATTATTAATAACATTCTTAAAATTTAAATTTAACATGAAACATGTTTCTTATTTATTAGTTGCTTTCATTTTACCTGTTGTGTCTTTTGCTCAGACATTAACAGATGGAGTAAATACAATAGGTGGAATAATTAGTTCTTTGGTTCCAATTTTGATTGGTATTGCTTTATTAACATTCATTTGGGGTGTTATAAAATATATTCTTTCAAAAGATGCTGACGGACAATCTGAAGCAAAATCTTTTATGATTTGGGGTATAGTGGGCTTGTTTGTGATAGTCTCCGTTTGGGGAATTATTGAATTGTTGGCATCAACATTTGGTATAGGAACCGGTGGAACAACAGCAGTACCTACAATTCCTGGTTTGTAATAAAAAATAAAATGACCATAGAAATATTCATACAAAGATTATCAAATGTCATAATAAACCCATTAATATTTGTTGTATTTGCAGTTGCATTTGTTATTTTTCTGTGGGGTGTCTTTGAATTTATAAGAGATGCTGAATCTGCAGATGGTAGAGAAACTGGCAAAAGACATATTTTGTGGGGTATTGTCGGAATGGTCATTATGATGGGGGTATTTTCTATAATTAGAATCGCCCTAAGAACCGTTTACGGATAGATAATTTGTAGTCTACAAAAATATAAAACCCCGACTAATGTCGGGGTTTTATATTTTTAAGTGAAATTTATTTTATAACACTTACTTTGATAGCCTGAGGTCCTTTTTTTCCTTCAGCGATTTCAAATTCTACATTTTCACCACCTTTTAGGTCGTCAAACTGAGCATTTTGAAGTTCGTTTGAATGGAAAAAAAGATCTTTTGAACTACCTTCATGTTTTATAAAGCCGTAGCCTTTATCCATGATTCGAACAATTTGTCCTTTTTGCATTTTTATTTAATATAAACCAATAAATCCTCAAATAAACACACAAAAGATACAAACTCGACTCTAATTCTTACTTTTATTAGCTATTTGATTGTTTCTATTATAGTCTTTTTAAACTATTCTGTCAAGTTTTTGTTTGGACCAAGTATCAATAGATTGGTTTTTTGTTTGTATTTTAAATAATTTTTATTTTCAGAAAATCTTTGGTCATATTTTTTTTCTAGAGGTGGTATGCCAGAAAAATATCTTAATATTATAAAAATATATATTGGACTAATTATACCTACAAAAACATAAGACATTGAAATATTAATTGATGTAGATAACACAAAAATCCCAATCCAAACTAATATTTCACCAAAATAATTTGGATGCCTTGAATATTTCCATAATCCAGTTTCTATCCACAAGTCTTTATTTGCCAAGTTATTTTTGAAATCGAATTTTTGTTTGTCAGCAATAGTTTCTATAATTAATCCAATCAAAAATATTATTGTTCCTAGAAAAATTAACAATAAAGAACTTTCTTTTTTTGAATTAAAGAAAAATATAATTGTGGGTAAAAGTATTAGCCAAACACTAATTGCTTGAATAATCCAAAATCCAAAAAATTTCCAAAAACTTTCTCTAATTCCGTCAAATCTCACATCTTTTTTTGTTTTTAAAATTCTTTTTAATAAATAAAAGCCAATTCTAAATGACCAACCTAAAATCATGATCAATAAAACATAATCCAAAATATTTTTTTCTGATTTTAAAAATAAAAATAAGGCGACTGCTGCAAATGAAATACTGTAAGACAAATCTGTTAATTTATCAGTTTTTAATAAAAATGCTGGTATAAAAAGTAATATATTTATAATAATTGAAAATAATAATGCGGTTGAAAATTCCATATACTTTTATTATATCACAAAAAAATAGCGCAAAATTTTTGTGTTTTTTGCGCTATCTAATTTTGGATAATTGAATTTTCTTCATTTCGGCAATCGTATCTGCCAAAATGTTTTCGAATGCTTCAACAAATGCCGGATGAATATCTAGTTCATGTTTGGCCATAAAATTTGTCTTGCAAAAAGATGAATGGCTAGAAATTCCTATGTGAAATTTACCATTTTTTTGACAAAATCTTGCCAAAATTGAACCATCAAACTCAATCTGTCCAAGATTGTGATCTATCAAGATTAGGTCGTGACTCTCGATAAGTCTCTGGACAGTATCAATGTCCGGAATCCTAAGTCTCGGACTTTGATCTGGACTGTAAGACATTGAACAAACTGTAACTTCGGCCCCGATGAGAAAATCGGTTATAATTTTACTCATCTTTTCAGCAACCGACCTATTATCGTCTATTATCAAAATTTTCATTTTTAACTCTCCTTTGTGCTTTTGGGTTTATAATACAAAGTTATTTTTTTTAGTCAAATAAATAAATTATATATTCGTCTATTTCTCTTTGGCTTAAATCATAGAAATATTTTTTGTCTTTGTACAAATCGGTTGCGAGTCTAACTCCCACAAATCTCCAATGCCAGGGCTCATATTGATAATATTTGTTGTTTGGTGGATAGGAGAGTATAAAACCATATTTATGGGCATTTTTTGTAAGCCAATCATATTCTTTTGTTTTTTCAAATCCAGAAAATGTTGCTCCGACAATTGGTGTTGTAAAATCAACCGCGGTACCAAGTTGATGTTCTGAATACCCCTGATCTGCCGAAAATTGATTTGCTGTTCCGGCTCCATATGTTACAACATAATTACCTTTTAAAATTGCTTGATCTTGAAATGATCTAAATGCAGAAATAACTAACAAATTTAGCCCGTCGTCTTTTGCATCTTCTAATAAACTTTGTAAATACGGCCAAACTTCGTAATGTATTTGATACTCTCTTTGTCTATTAAAAGTAAACTCTGGTTTTATGTTTTTTAAATCAGCAGGTCTGTAATGTTCGTTCAAAAAATATACTTTTGAGTATTTTTGTAATAACTCTTTGTCTGTTTTGGTAATCTTTTCTAATTCTCCAACATTTCTGTTAACTCTATCAAATTGTTTTGACAGAGACTCTGATTTTTTTTCTGCTTGCTCTAATGCTTCTTTGATAGATAAATTTTGATCTGTGGCCTCTATTAAAATATTTTCAATATTGGTAATTTTTTCGGAAAGACTTTCATTTTGAGAATTTATTTTCTCATTCAAACTCGTAATTTCTTTTTTGTTGTTTGTTTGAGTAAATATGATGTAAATGATGGATAAAATTATAATAACAAAAATTATAATTTCAGAAAAAACATTGATTTTTTGAAATTTCGATAACATTTTATTTGTTTTTTAAAATATCTCTTATTTCTGTTAGTAGTTTTATATCGGCAGGTGGTTCTGTTGGTTTTGGTTCCGGCTTCTTTTCTTCTTTGGCCTTAAGTAAATTTATTTGTTTTATTACTACAAAAATTGCCCATGCAACTATTAAAAAACTAATGACACTATTTATAAAAAGTCCGTAATTTAGGGATATTTGCGGACCAGATTCGCTAGCTTGTTTTAAAATCCATACCTTATCAGAAAAATCTATTCCACCAGTTATAAGACCAAGCGGCGGCATAATAACATCTTTAACCAAGGAATTTACAATAGTTCCAAAAGCACCTCCAATAATTATACCAACTGCCATATCAATAAAATTTCCTCTAATGGCAAAATCTTTGAATTCTTTAATTATTTTTTTCATATTTCTGATTTTACAATTTTTTGGTAAAAAAGTAAATTTTGTTTTATAAAATATTTTAGTGTATAATTTGGCTTGTTTTGGTTTTTATTAATTTTTAATTTTAAAATAATTTTTTTATGGCGATAATCAAAAAGTTGATTGCAAGAGAAATATTAGATTCAAGAGGAAATCCGACTATAGAGGTTGATGTTTTATTAAAAGACGGTTCTTTTGGAAGATCTGCTGTTCCTTCTGGTGCTTCTACGGGAAAATATGAAGCTGTAGAACTGAGAGATGATGACAAAAAAAGATATTTTGGAAAGGGGGTTTTGAAAGCGGTTTTGAATGTAAATGAAATAATTTTCAAGGCCGTTAAGAATAAAAATTTTGATCAAAAAACCTTGGATCAATATCTTATTGATTTAGATGGTACAGAAAATAAGTCAAAATTGGGAGCGAATGCGATTTTGGGAGTTTCTTTGGCATTTGCTCATGCGGTAGCAAAATCAAAAAAACAACATCTTTACAAATATTTTTCACAAATTTCAAAAACAAAAAATAAAATCCAATTGCCGGTTCCAATGATGAATATATTAAATGGCGGAAAGCATGCCGAAAAATCAACCGATTTTCAAGAGTTTATGATTGTTCCGCATGGTTTTAAAAATTTTAAAGAATCTCTAAGAGCTGGAACGGAAGTTTTTCATTCTTTAAAAAAGATTTTGCATGACAGGGGATTGAATACAACAGTTGGAGATGAGGGTGGTTTTGCACCAAGTTTGCCAGACAATGAATCAGCCGTAAAAATTATTTTGGAGGCCATAGAAAAAGCAGGATACAAACCTCAAACCCAAATATCTATTGCTTTGGATGTTGCATCGTCTGAATTATTTGAAAATGGAAAATATGTTTTGAAAACAGAAAACAAATCTTTAAGCAGTGCAGAAATGGTAGATTATTATGTTGATTTGTGTTCAAAATATCCAATTATTTCTATTGAAGATGCATTGGCTGAAGATGATTGGACTGGTTATGAATTATTAACTCAAAGATTGGGCAAAAAAGTTCAATTGGTCGGTGATGATTTATTTGTGACAAATGTTAAAAAATTAGAGCAGGGCATACAAACTAAAGTTGCTAATTCTATTTTGATAAAATTAAATCAAATTGGAACAGTTACAGAAACAATAAATGCAATCAACTTGGCAAATAAGAATAAATATACTGCCATAATTTCTCATCGTTCTGGAGAAACAGAAGATTCGACAATTGCCGATTTTGCAGTTGGAACGGGAGCCGGTCAAATAAAAACAGGTTCTCTTTCAAGAAGTGATAGAGTTGCAAAATACAATCAATTACTTAGAATTGAAGAATTGTTAGGTAAAAATGCTATTTATTTGGGTAAAAAAGTTTTTGGTAAATAATTAAAATATGAAAAAACAAGTTGCTCTGATAATTTTGGATGGCTGGGGTCACAGTGTTGATTTTGAAAACAATGCAATTGCAAAATCAAAAACTGAATTTTTTGATAACTTATGGAATAATTATCCACATAGTTTATTGCATGCTGGAGAAGAACATGTTGGTTTGCCAAGGGGACAAGTTGGAAATAGTGAAATTGGTCATATGACAATTGGAGCTGGTCAAGTTATTGATACTGACTTGGTTAAAATTTCAAAATCAATCAAAAATGGCGATTTTGAAAATAATTCAGAATTTAAAAAAATTTTTGATTCTGTTAAAGAAAAAAATTCAACATTGCATATTATGGGATTACTTGGTGAGGGCGGAGTTCATTCTCATCAAGAACATCTAAATGCTTTAATTGATTTGTGTAAAAAAAATAATTTACAAAAAGTTGCTCTACACCTTTTTACAGATGGGCGAGATAGTGGCCCACAAGATTCAATAAAAATTTTATTTGAATTATTCAAAAAAATAAATTCAAACATTTTTATATCTACCATTTCTGGTAGATATTATTCAATGGACAGAGATAATAATTGGGATAGATTAGATAATTTTTTGAACTTATTGAAAGAATCGCAAAACAAAAATTTAAAATTAAGTTTTGAAGAAATTATTTCTGAAATTAAAAAACAACATGAGATTGTAAAAAGCGATGAACACATAAAGCCTTTTGTGGTTCAAAATTGTTCATTATCAGAAAATGATGCTGTAATAATTTTTAATTTTAGAGCAGATAGGGTTAGAATGTTGACTTCAAAATTATTAGAAGAACAAAAACAAAAAAATATTAAAATACTGACATTTACAGAATACAGTCAAGATTTTGATGTGCAAGTCGCTTTTCCTGCAAAAGAAATAGAAACCGTTTTGGCAAAAGAAATTTCTCAAGCTGGATTATCTCAGGTTCATATTGCTGAAACTGAAAAGTTTCCTCATGCAACATATTTTTTAAATGGTGGTGTAGAAAAACCATTTGAAAAAGAAGAACATATTTTGATTCCTAGTCGTAAAGATGTGGCAACACACGATTTGGCTCCAGAGATGAAAGCCAGAGAAATTGCAGACGAAGCAATAAAAAAAATAAATCAGGGGGTAGATTTTATTTTTATAAATTTTGCAAATCCGGACATGGTTGGTCATACCGCAAATGTTTCCGCCATAATAAAAGCCGTGGAAGTCGTTGATGGGGAATTAAAGAGAGTAATTGATGCTTTGTCCAAAAAAAACGGAGTGGCTATTATTACAGCAGATCATGGAAATGCTGAATTGAATATTGATCCTATAACAAAAGAATTGCATACATCTCATACTCTTAATCAGGTTCCGTGCATATTAACCTCAAATGATTTTAAAATTAAAAACGGTTCTTTAATTGATTTGGCACCAACAGTTTTGGACTTGTTTGAAATTAAAAAACCAAATTGCATGACTGGTAATTCTCTTTTGATCTAATATTTTGTAAAAAAGAAAAGACCTCGTGCGTTGGCAACGAGGTCTTGGTTATTGCATGTGGCACACCGTTAGAAACGGTGTGTTTTACATTCTGTTTCTGGTGTATTGAATTTCTACACCAGAAGACAGATTGGTCGGTACACCAAATTGTATCCCATGTACCGACATGCTGGTTATATCTTTCAACCAGCATTGATATCGAATGCAATTCGATATCCTCAAAACCCATCCACCCGGATCAGTGTTTCTGGAAACGAAAGGCATTCCGTTTCTTTGAAACACTCGGATTTTGAATCCATCAGTGGGGCAATTCCACTCAAAGAATTCGCCCCTCGTCAGGATTATGTCCGTGATTTCCCCGGGGCCCAACCTTATGATGGCTGGACCGTAATTCGGCACTGTTTTTGCGGTTTTCGTGTCCGATGAGGACACTGGTATCGCACAACTGCCCGAATTACGATCACTGCCACACTTGGGCATGAAGACGATGATGATTATCACCACCGCCAACATTGTTACCCAAAAGACTATTTTGTTTATTGTCTTTTGGGTTTGTGATGTTGAGCTCATTTTTCCCCTTTCCCGTTCCCGGATTTTTGCCCGGAAAACGGTTTTTGTTGATTTCCTTGGCGACCAGTTTTCTGGCCACCAGCAGCAAACATCATTCTTGCGGCATCTGCTGGTAGGTGAAGATTTTGCAGATTTTCAATACCCGATATATTGATATCCCAGGCATTGACCTCGTCCGAAAGAATCTTGGCAAGGCGAACCGCCTCGGCATATTCTTTCTTCGGAACTCCACCTTTTTTTCCAATTTTACCGACTTGCTCATCGGTAAAACCTCGTCTTTTTAGGATCATAACAACTGTTTGCATAAAAATGTCTGCAACAGCCATCTGTTCCTTGGCTTTCTTTCTGTCCTCGCTTGAGTAATCTATATCACTGATCACAAACGAGTTAAGGCTGATGCCGTACATCAGTTCTTTTTCTTCCAGACCGTTGGATGCTTTGTCTCCAACGACCTTTTGGATGATTTTTTTACGATCACCCATAATCTCATCGATTTTCTCACCTTTGCAGGCAACACCGATGAGTGAATTGAAGAATGATGTAAAAACTGCTTCCAACACTTTTTTTCTTTCATCGGGATTTATTCCGATGTTTAAAAGTTGCTGGATTTTGTTTTTGTTGGGTTGCATAGTTGCGACCCATGTTAGTTTGCCTATACCGTCAGCAAACTCAACCTCAATCGACTTGGAAATTGTTGTATCTTTCTCCAAGTCAACTGACGAGTCTTTCCCAAAGGTTTCCCATGGAAATTTCCATTTGAAACCAGATAGAAAAATTCGGTACAAAACAATTCCCTTGTCGCCAATTGTTCCACCAAAAAGCGGAACCGCGACTTTGGCGGTGTTTCCAGCAACTTCTGTGTAGAATGCTGGAATCTTGAAAACCGCTCCGGCAAACATTACCCCCAAAATAAGGGGAAGTGGTCTGTTAAACAGGCCCACCTTGTCAATCAATAATGAAGATAAAATCACCGTTATTGCAAAGACAATTATCGCCGATAGGAAGTGGAATAACATTCGAGGCCCTTGCGGAACCTCGCTGTCATGATCTTCCTTTGACATTCCAAAAGAAGATGCTCCGGCCACAATGGCCAGAAATGCCGAGATTAACCCGCCAAACACAAATACTATCAAAAATCCACTCATAACTCATTCTCCTTTTGCCGGATTGTCCGGCTTTATCAAACTTACTTTCTGACAATGTTCAATCTCTTTAACAACAGGTTAAAGAGTTATTTTTCTATCTTTAATTATAACATATAAAATACTGTTTTGTCAATCAGAAATTGATCGATTTGTTTTAGTAATTTTGATTTTTGATGATTATTTAATTATGGCAAAAAATAATATTAAAATATTTTTTTGCGATTTTATGTGCGCGGGAGAGGACTTGGTCACAAGTTTTCTCGGCTTTGCCTCGAAACTCGCGACCCCGCCTCCTTCGTAAAAAATCGCTCCGCTCTTTTTACTCAGTCCGGCTTTCAAGCCCTCTCCGCTTGTAAAACAAAAGTCGGAGAATGCTTTCGCATCCTCCTCCTTTGTTTTATGTGCGCGGGAGAGGACTTGGTCACAAATTTTCTCGGCTTTGCCTCGAAACTCGCGACCCCGCCTCCTTCGTAAAAAATCGCTCCGCTCTTTTTACTCAGTCCGGCTTTCAAGCCCTCTCCGCTTGTAAAACAAAAGTCGGAGAATGCTTTCGCATCCTCCTCCTTTGTTTTATGTGCGCGGGAGAGGACTTGAACCTCCATGCCTTGCGGCACTTGCTCCTAAGGCAAGCGTGTCTGCCATTTCACCACCCGCGCAATGTTAAATATATTACACATAAAAACATAACTAAGCAAGATTTTTAAATTATTTTTGTCCGCCCAGTAGGATTTGAACCTACGACCCTCCGCTTAAGAGGCGGGTGCTCTACCAACTGAGCTATGGGCGGTTTATTTTATTGTGCCCGGGGCGGGGGTCGAACCCGCAACCCGTAAGGGACACGCAAATATTTGAATAGAAAGTCGTGCGAGTGCACTTGTAATTTTAAAACTTTCTATTTGTGCCCGGGGCGGGGGTCGAACCCGCAACCCGTAAGGGACACGATTTTAAGTCGTGCGCGTATACCAATTCCGCCACCCGGGCTTTATTTTTGTTTGAAAATATTTTCAAACTTGAGGCGTGGGCGGGAATCGAACCCGCGCATGGCGGTTTTGCAGACCGCAGCGTTTCCACTTCGCCACCACGCCATTTTAAATTTTTAAAGACAGTTCGTCAATTCTTTGTCTTTTTTTCTCACCTTGATCTATTTTAAAATCAAACCACGGAATATGCTGAAGTCTGGTTTTTGATTTTACAAAATCTCTAAATTCATTCAAGTTTCTTTTTAAAAACTCAATCGCTTTTTCTTCTTTGTCGTCTGGAAAAACTGTAACAAAAATATCGGCTTTTTGAAAGTCTGAAGAAAGTTCCGCTCTTGTAACTGTGATCATTGAGTTTTGATTGGACTCTTTTTGAATAAACTCGGATGCTGAATGAGTTATAATTTCTAAAATCTTTTCTTTTCTGTGAGGGTGATTATCTATCATTTTATTTTTTAATTTTTTCAAAAATTTCTATTTCGTCTCCTGGAACAATATCAAATTTTGATTCAATACATAATCCAAATTCTGTTCCTTCATCAACTTCACCAACTTTTTGTTTTTGACTTTGCAATTCTTTAATTCTTGCTCTACCTATTTCTTCGCTTCTTCTCAAAATTTTGACATCATTGGATATTTTTATTTTTCCTTCCAAAACTCTTGCACCCAAAACCTGCATATTTTTATTTTCATTGAATTTTTTTAGAATTTTGGCTTTTCCAGTGGTTTCTTCAACTTCTATTCTTGGTCTTTTATTTTCTATTTCTTTTTCAATCCAATCAGTCAACTCATATATTATATCAAAAGTTTTTGCAATTACATTCATTCTGTCTATAATAATTTGTGCCCTAGTGTCTATTTCTATTCCAAAACCAACTATAATTGTATTTTCATTTCCACTTGCAGTTTTCGCATCTATCTCTGTTATATTTCCAGTTCCAGTTGAGATTATTTTTATTTTGGAATTTATTGTGTTGATTTTTTTTAGTTCGTGTTCTACGGCCTCTATTGATCCATGAGTATCTGCTTTTATAATAATTGGAACGGTAAAAATTTCATCCAAAGCAGTGTTTTGTTTTTTGAGATTGTCTTTGTTTTTTTGTTCTTGAATTTTGAATTTATAATCTTCACAATATTTTTCAGCTTCTTTTTTTGAATTAAAAGTGTAAAAAATTTCTCCCACAACTGGAAATTCATTCCAGCCACATATTTTTACCGGTCTTGATACTGTGGCTGATTTTATTGATTTGTTATCATGGTCCTCAAATATTCGAATTGGGGAAAACATCTGGCAACATGCTACAAATTGACCTTGTTTTAGTGTGCCATTTTTTATAACCAATGTTGCAGAAATTCCCTTGTTTTTATCTTTGTGTGTTTCTATTACAAATCCTTCAGCCATTTTTTCTGTGTCAGCTTTTAGGCCTTCTACTTCTGATGCCACCAAAATTAAATCTAACAATTCATTTATATTAGTTCCTTCTTTTGCTGATATGTTTACAACCGGAATTGTTCCACCATATCCTTCTACATAGATTTGATTTTCAATTAGATCACTTTTTACTTTTTCTATGTTTGCCTTTGGGGAATCTATTTTATTTATTGCAACAATAAAAGACAAATTATCTTTTTTTATACACTCAAGGGCTTCAATTGTTTGTGGCATTACTCCATCTTCGGCAGAAATTATTAAAATTGCAATATCTGCGACTTTTGCTCCACGAGTTCTAACACCGCAAAATGCTGAGTGGCCTGGTGTATCCAGAAAAGTAATTTTTTTTGTTATACCCTCGGCATTTTTGTGTTCTATTTCATAAGCACCAAGGTGTTGTGTTATTCCTCCCGCTTCTTTTGAAACCACATTTGATTTTCTAATAAAATCAAGCAGACTTGATTTTCCGTGATCTATATGACCCATTATGACTACAACAGGCGGTCTTTCTATTATATTTTGTTTTTGTTTTGCATCCATGTCTATCTTTTTTATTATTAATCTAAACAATGCACGATTCTTTCGCTTTTGTCAAAACATTTTTTTCTTCTTCTGATAATTCAATATTTGACTTATATTTTTTTATTTGTTTTACAAAAACACTTATTCTGTCTCTTGCATGAAGACTGGACAGTATTATTCCATCTCCTTTTTCATTTAAAAAGACAGTTGCAAAACTTTTTCCACCAGATTCTAGTCCGGTGAATGCATTAAAATTGATGTTTTCTACGGATCTAATGCTTGTAGATAATCTTTTCTCTACATTTATTAGATGTTTTTCTATTTCGGCTTTGAATATTTGTAAATTATTCAAATCAGATTGAATTTTTATAATGCTGTCTTCTATTGAATGCGAATTTTTTCCTCTAAGAAGTCTTTTGATTTTTATTTCTAATCTTATGTTCCAAATCAATAAAAATATCAATACTAGAATTAATCCGGAAATAATGTATATTATAGTTATTGGGCTTAAAATGTTTATCATATTTAATTAACTATTATATAACATGTTTTTAAAAACAAATAGGGTTTTTTTAGATTATGCATCAACCACACCAGTTGATAAAAAAGTTGTCAAAGAAATGTTGCCTTATTTTTCTGACAAATTTTATAATGCATCCTCTTTGTATGAGGAAGGTATTTTAAATAGAAAAGTAATTGATAATTGTCGAGAAAAAATTGCCAAAATTGTTCAATCAAAATCCGCCGAAGTTATTTTTACAGCCGGAGGTACAGAAAGTGCTAATTTGGCAATAATTGGTGTTGCAAGGGCAATCAAAAAAAAATTAATAAAAAATAATTTAGATTTTAAACCTCATATTTTGGTCAGTAATATAGAACATGTTGCCGTCCTAGAATCTTGCAAATATTTAGAGACTGAGGGTTTTGATGTGGAATATTTAAAAGTAAACGATAAAGGAATTTTTGATGAAAATTTGGTTTACTCCAAAATTAGAAAAGAAACTATTTTGATTTCTGTGATGTTTGCTAATAATGAAATCGGAACAATTTTTCCGATTAGAAAAATTTCCGTTGCAATTTCAAAATATAAAAAAAATAATAATAAATCAAAATTTGATTATCCTTATTTGCATACTGATGCCAGCCAAGCTCCAAATTATTTAAATATTAATATAAATCAAATTGCGGTTGATCTTATGACATTGGACGGTTCAAAAATATACGGACCAAAAGGTTGTGGTGTTTTGGTAAAGAGAAGTTTTGTTCCAATAGAGTCAATTATATATGGCGGTTCGCATGAGTTTGGTATCAGGCCTGGTACAGAAAATTTACCTCTTATTGTTGGTTTTACAAAAGCACTTGAAATTTGTGTTGAAAAAAGAGAACAAGAATTTGAAAGACTTTTTATTTTACAAAAATATTTTTTTGAACAAATTCAAAATAAATTTTCAGAAACAAAAATTAATGGTGATTTAAAAAATAGATTACCAAATAATGTAAATTTTTGTATCCCAAATCTAAATGCCGAATTTGCTGTTATTCAATTGGCAGAATTGGGAATTTGTTGCGCATCTACAACTTCTTGTAAAAATTTGTCTAGTGAAACAAGCTCTTATGTTATTGAATCTATAAATCCGGGTTGTCAAAAATCGTCACTTAGATTTACTATGGGTAGAAAAACGGTCAAAAAACATATTGATTTTACAATACAAGCAATACAAAAAATATTAAAAACAAATATATATCAATAATTTTTTGACTTTATTTATTTTCTTTTTTAGTTTATAATGTCAATAATTATGCAAGACTTAAATTCTCAACAAATAGTTTTATTAACTTTATTAGTTAGTTTTGTGACATCAATTGCAACTGGCATTACAACAGTTTCTTTATTAGAAAAAGCACCAGAACCAATTACACAAACAATAAATAGAATAGTTGAAAAAACAGTCGAAAGGGTTGTGGAAGTGAAAGATGAAAATAACAATGTCACGGTTGAAAAGGTTGTTGAAACTGTTGTTATAAATGCTGAAGATTTAATGGTAGAAGCCGTTTCAAAAAATTCAGATAGTTTGGTTAGAATATTCAGCAAAGTCGGAGATCTAAAAGTTTTTGTTGGAATTGGTATTATAATAACATCGGATGGGCATGTGTTGGCAGATGCGAGAAATATTATTTCCGGAAATAATTATGTAGCACAATTTGTGTCTGGTGAAAGAGATTTGTCAATTTCATTTAGAGAGCCAAACAATCCATTTGCAGTTTTGAAAATTCCAACAGAAGGATTGGTCAAGTTTTCTGCCGTAAATGTCGGAGATTCTCAATCTGTTAGACTTGGTCAATCAGTCATATCTCTTGCTGGTCAATCAAATAATGTTGTTTCTACTGGTATAGTTTCTGCTTTAGATAAGACAGATTTGCCACCCGGAGAATCTGAATCTTCCGGAAAGACTATTTTAAATTCAATAGATACAAATTTGGATCCTACAAAAATAAATAATGGGGCAATGTTACTAAATTTAAAAGGCGAATTAATTGGTATTAGAATAGGATTTGATCAAACAAAACCAAATTCTTTTTTGCCTTCACAAAACATAAAAGATTTTGTATCATCGGGTGTATTTAGAAATTAAAAAACACAAAAAAATATGATGCCACCATTCAAAAATTTCACAGCAAAAGCAAGAGAGGCCATAAAACAGTCTCATGAATTTGCTATAGAAAGAGGTCAAAATCATGTTAATCCAAATCATTTATTGACTGCTTTAGTTGCACAAGAGGAAAGTATTGTTTCTTCTATCTTGGATAAAATAGGAGTAGACTCTGTTTTATTAACAGAAACATTATTTGATGCAATAGATAATCTGGAAAGCAGAGAAGTTTTGTCGCCGTCTTTTCAAATGTATTTGGTGCCAGAACTTGCTCAAATAATTGAACATTCAAATACGATTGCGAGTTCTTTGGGAGATAATTTTGTTTCTACAGAGCATTTGTTTTTGGCATGTTTTGATATTAGAAGTTCCGCAAAAGAAATTTTAGAAACTTTTAAAATAGACAAATCTCAGGTTTTAAAAATTCTAAACGATCTTAGAAATAGTAAAAGTGATTTTGAAAAATCCCCAAAAAGTTATAAGTCTATAAAAAAATATACACAAAGTCTTACCGAAAAAGCTTCTCAAAATAAATTAGATCCGGTTATTGGAAGAGATCAGGAAATAAATCGTGTAATTCAAATTTTATCTCGAAGAACCAAAAATAATCCTATTTTGATAGGGGAGGCTGGGGTTGGAAAAACAGCAATAGTCGAAGGTTTGGCACTTAGAATTTCACAAGGTGATGTTCCAGAATCTCTAAAAGATAGAGAATTGGTCTGTTTGGATCTTGGCGGATTAGTCGCCGGAACAAAATATCGTGGTGAATTTGAAGATCGCTTAAAGAAAATAATAAAAGAAGCCATTGCTGCTGAGGGGAAAATAATTTTGTTTATAGATGAAATTCATACACTTTCTGGTGCCGGTGCATCAGAAGGGTCTTTGGATGCTTCAAACATGTTAAAACCAGCATTGGCAAGAGGAGAGATAAAAGTTATTGGTGCAACAACTCTAAAAGAATATCAAAAATATATTGAAAAAGATTCTGCCCTGACTCGTAGATTTCAACCAGTTCATGTAAATGAACCATCTATCGAAGATGCAATTTCCATAATGAGAGGATTAAAAGAAAAATATGAACTGTATCACGGAGTAAGAATTTCAGATGATGCAATTGTGGCATCTGTTGAATTGTCTAGCCGTTATATAACAGACAGATTTTTACCAGATAAAGCTGTAGACTTAATTGACGAGGCTTCTTCAACATTAAAAATTTCTTTAGAAAACATGCCTCCAGAATTAGAAAATACCCGTCGAAAAATTACAAGATTAGAAATAGAAAGAGAGGCCCTAAAAAATGAATCAAAAAAATCAAAGAAAACCTCCGAAAGATTAAAAGAGATTGAAAAAGATGTTGCTGATTTGAAAGAGGGAATCAGAGAATTAGAATTAAAATGGAAGAATGAAAAAGAAACAATCGTTGCCATAAAAGATTTAAAATCAAAATTAGAAAGAGCCAGAATTGATGCTGAAAGTGCTGAATCAGCAGTTGATTTAACAAAAGCGGCAGAAATTCGTTACGGTCTGATTCCGCAACTTGAAAAAGATTTAAAATCAAAAGAAAAAAGATTAAAGCAGTTACAAAGCTCTAGACAAATTTTGAAAGAAGAAATAACCGAAGAAGACATAGCTTCTGTTGTGTCTCGTTGGACTAGTATTCCTGTTTCAAAAATGCTTGAAGAAGAAGCCACAAAATTATCTAGAATGGAAGATGATTTGAAAAAAAGAATTATCGGCCAGGATAATGCCGTTCACAAAATCGCAGATACAATTCGTCGTTCTCGTGCCGGTGTTGCTGACCCAAATCGTCCGATCGGATCTTTTATATTTCTTGGTCCAACTGGGGTTGGTAAAACAGAATTAACAAAAGCATTGGCTGAATTTATGTTCAATGACGACAAAGCCCTGATTCGTGTTGATATGTCAGAATATATGGAAAAACATTCTATTTCAAAAATGATTGGAGCACCTCCTGGATATGTTGGACACGAGGATTCTGGTACCTTAACAGAAACAATTCGTCATAGGCCGTATTCTGTAATTTTATTTGATGAAATTGAAAAAGCTCACCCAGAAGTTTTCAATATTTTGTTGCAGGTTTTGGATAATGGAAGATTGACTGATGCAAAAGGTCGTTTGGTTAACTTCAAAAATTCAATAATTATTTTGACTTCAAATATTGGAGCAGAGTATATTGATAAAATGGAAAAAATTGGATTTTCTTTTGGTGAAACAGCAAATGTTCAATATCAAGATGCAAAACAAAATGTTATGAAATCACTAAAAGATAATTTTAGACCGGAATTTTTGAATCGTTTGGATGACATAATTATTTTTGATATTTTAAGTCAGGATTCAATTCAAAAAATTACCGATATTCAATTAGATGAAGTTAGAAAAAGATTAGAACAAAAGGGAATTGGTTTGAAAATTTCACCAAATGCTATTTCTATTTTGGCAAAAGATGGTTACGATCCTCATTACGGAGCACGACCCCTAAAGAGATTAATTCAAGATAAAATACTAAACACATTAGCCCAGCTTATTATAAAATCAAATCTCGCAGATGGAGATGTGGTTACGGTGGATCACAAAAATAATCAATTTGTTTTTGATGTTAAAAGAGGAAAAAAAGTTTCTAGCTTTACAGAAAATTCTGTTGTTGGGGTATAAAAATATTATGGAAATAAAACCTGGAAAATCTCAAAAAAATGTTTTTTGAGATGATTAATTTCGAAGGGAAAGAAATTCCGCGTTTTAGATTTGTTGAATAGGGATTAGTTGTTTCAATAATAAAAGACCCCGGGCAAAATAAATTGCCGGGGTCTAAAGTTCTTTATCGGGGTATTACGATTCCCCCGACTTTGTTTGTGTCTTGCATTTCTGCAAGAAACATTCTGATTTTTCTTGTGGCCAACTCGTTAGAGCTTAGGCCGACCACGGTTTGTTCGACTTGCACATCTGCCAGTCGAACTCTTTCACCGCCAACTTTTTTTGTTGGCGGTAGGCCCATCATTTTATTTAATTTCCTTTCGGAAATCAACAATTCATTAAGGGCCTTTATAAATTCCAACTCTCGCAATTTCTGGCGATTTTTGGAATTTATAATGTCAATTTCTACGATCACTGTGGATTCAATCCAGCGGTGACCGAAGTTGGAATTATGGGTTTTTACTGCCCAAAAATTCCACGGGTGAACTGACCATACCACCGGTCGTCCACCATCCAGCAGAATCTCTAGATACTGCTGGCGATTTCTCATGTTCTCAAGCAAGATACCAAAGAACATGCACAACACCAATGTGATCGAAATTATCTTGATGTTGTTTCTTACAAAAAATATGATTTTTTTGTTTACCATATCTCATCCTTTCTGTCGGTTTTACCAACTTTAAAAACAATGATTCAAGATGAATTCTTGAATCTATAAATAATTATAACATATAAAATATGCTATTGTCAAATATTTTTTTCAATAATAAAACGAAAAATTTCATTCAGTGTAGAACTAATCAATTTATTTTTTGTGCGCAGAGAGGGACTTGAACCCCCGTAGCCCTTAGGGCGCCAGATTTACAGTCTGGTGCAATTGACCGCTCTGCCATCTGCGCAATTTTTATATAATAACTTTTTTGATTAAAAATCGCAAATTTTGACTTGTTTTGATAATTGATTTATTATTTTAATTAATACTTTTTAATAAAATGGATTTATATTCTAATAAAAAAGACATCATTTATTTTTTGGGAATTTTTTCTGTTATTTTTTTAATTTCTTTTTTTATTTTTTCTTTAACCGGTTTGGCACCAGAGGGTTATAGAATTTCAGATTTTTTGGGTAAGGAACAGGTTATAGAAAATTATTCTGATGCGATTGATTACAATAGTGTTTTTTATCAAAGAGATGACAGGGATCAGTTAGTTGCTCAAAATTACACAAGACCTGACAGGATAATTATTTCAAAAATTGGTGTAGATACATCCGTTTTAAATCCAAATACCAGAGATGTTGTGGAACTAGATAGATATTTATTGCAAGGTGCTGTCCATTATCCGGGGTCTGGTTCAATCGAAAAAGGAAATATGTTTGTATTTGGTCACAGTTCCGGATTACAAAATGTTCGAAATCAAGCATACAAAGCTTTTAATAATCTAAATAAATTGTCTATTGGTGATACGATAGAAGTTTTTGCTGCCGGTAAAAAATATAATTACAGAGTTAAAAGTGTAAAATTAGTTAATGAAAATTCTGCTTTGGTTAGATTTGATAATTCAAAAAGAATGATAACTATTTCAACTTGTAATACTTTTGGTTCAAAACAAGAAAGATGGGTAATTGAAGCAGAATTTTTGAGATAGATTATTTTAATTTATCAAGTAATTCTTTGTCGCTAAACATTCCCAAATTACCACTATCACGACTTTCTAATGTAAATTTATTTTCAGATATTTCTTTATCACCAATAATTACAAAGTACGGAACTTTTTCTACTTTAGCTTTTCTTATCTTTTTACCAAATCCATCGCTTGAACTATCTAATTCGACACGAATATTTTTCTTTTTTAATTCAGCAAATAATTCTTCGGCTTTTGAATTGTGATTTTCTGCAACTGGGATTATTTTTATTTGAACAGGAGCCATCCAAAAAGGAAAGTTTCCAGCAAAATGTTCAATAATTACAGACAAAAATCTTTCAAGCGAACCAGCAATTGCCCTGTGTATCATTACCGGAGTTTTTTTCTGGCCATCTTTGTCTGTGTATTCTAGTTTGAATCTGGCGGGCATATTAAAATCAAGTTGAACAGTTGCTAGTTGCCAAATTCTACCAATTGAATCTTTAAATTTGAAATCAAGTTTTGGGCCATAAAATGCAGCACCACCCTCATCCATGATTACGGGCAACTTTTCATCATCTGCTATTTTTCTTAAAACATTTTCAGCTTTTTCCCATACAGCATCATCTCCAAGATATTTTTCTTTATTTTTTGAATCCCTAACAGACAAAAAAACTTGATATTTTCCTTCGCTCCACAATTCAAGCGAAGTATAAAATTCTTTCATTACAGAAATAATATTTTTTATTTCAGCTTCTATTTGATCTGGTGTACAAAATGTGTGGCCATCATCCTGAGTTAATGATCTAACTCTTGAAAGTCCTAACAATTCTCCGGCTTGTTCATCACGATAAACAGTTGTTGTTTCTGAATATCTGACAGGTAAATCTTTGTAACTTTTTGGAGAACTGGCAAAAATTTGAGTGTGATGAGGACAGTTCATGGGCTTCATTACAAATTCATTTTCTCTACCTTTAACTTTGAATAATTCATCACCAAACTTATCCCAATGACCAGAAGTCTTGTATAAATCTGGTTTCGTAATGTGAGGGATCCAAACCTCTTGAAATCCAAATCTTTCCTGAATTTCACCAATTTTTTTCACTATTGCGGTTCGCATAGCCATACCTTTTGGAGTAAACATTGGCAAACCAGATCCTACCAAATCAGAAAATGTAAATAAGTTCATTTCTTTTCCGATTTTTCGATGATCTCTTTGAGCTGCTTCGACCAATCTTTTCTCATATTCTTCTAACTCTTCTTTTGTTTCAAATGCTACACCATAAATCCTGGTTAGCATTTTATTTTTTTCATTACCTCTCCAATATGCCCCAGCAATATTTGTAATTTTAAATGCATCAGTATTTATTTCAGAAGTATCTTTTATATGTGGTCCAGAACATAAATCTACAAAATCACCAGTTTTATAAATAGATAATTTTTCGCCTGTATTTACCAAATCATTTATTAACTCTATTTTATATGGATTTTCGGCAAATATTTTTTTTGCATCTTCTGGAGAAATGTCTTCTTTAATAAAGGTCAAGTTTTTATTTGTAGATTTCTTTATTCCTTTTTGAAATTCTTTTAAGTCTTTTTCTGTTGGAATTTTTCCCTCACCAAAATCAACATCATAATAAAAACCATTTTCAATAACTGGTCCAATTGTTAATTTTGCATTTGAATCAAATTTTAAAACTTCAATTGCTAATAAATGGGCAAGTGAATGCCTTATTTTGTAAATTTGTGATTCTTTTTCATCTTTCATATAAGTAGATTATGCCTGAAAATGGAGAATAAGTAAAATTTTTGGCTCAATACAATATTGTATAATTTGTTTGACAAAACAAATTTAATATTCCAATATTGAATGAGAAACAATAAACAGAGAGGGTACGCCTTCTCAAAAAAGAAAGGTAGGATGGGTATGCCCAAGACAGTAAAAGATATGTTCATTAATAAAACTGAATTAACATCGGAAATGTGGATTGATTTATTGGAAAGTAGACGATTGCAAATCACTCCATTTTTGAAGTCTTTCACCTTGCCCGAGATTGGAAGTTTTAGATCTGTTCGTGGCGATGGTGAAATTCAAAACCTGAATACTGATAAACCTAAGTTTTCTGGGGATGAATCTCTTCTTAAATACGGTGTTAATTTATTTAATAAAATTCAAGGTATCTTTGATGAGCAACCATTGGAATGTGTAAGGGTGTTTGATTCTGACGGCGTTCGTCTCAGAACTCAAATTAATGATAAAAAAACCTACACAGGAATAAAACACTTGTGGGGTATTACGAGATCTGGCGAATGGGTTTTAGTTAGAATTAATTTTGTTTTGGTTACTTTAACCAACGGATCAAGGCTCGAGCAAGCACTTAGTGTTGACATTAGACATTCATCTCCTGTTGAGATATTGAAAGTGCTTGAAATTAAACCAATCAAGATTTGGATGCATATTGGAATCACGGTTGATGAATGGGTTAATCGAAGATTCACTCAATATTCTGAAATCAAACGCCTGAAAAAAGATATGGAATTTGATAGTAAGATATTGTTCGGCATAATTTAAACGATTTTTCCTAAATGTCGTTTGCCTCATGAGTTTATACTCATGAGGTTTTTTATTTATTATAAAAAAATGCACATTACAAATCACAATTCCTTAATTTTGTCTGCTACTACAGAAAAATCACCATTTCTTTCAGATAGACGACCTTTTATTGCAATACATTTTTGTGGCATCAAAATGTTTTTGTATTCCTCAAATATTTTTGGAAAGACAACAATTTCTATTTTGTCTGCCATGTCGCTTATTTTTATAAAAGCCATCTCAGAATTATTTTTTGTTCTAATTATTTTAATTTCATCAACATGTCCAGCCGCAATGCAAGTCATTCCGTTTTTTAACCTAATTTTTATATCTTTAATAGAAAGTCCTTTTTGTAATTTTTCTTTAAATTTTTCTAATGGGTGCCCTGAAATATATAATCCAAGTAATTCTTTTTCCCATGATAATTTTTGAGAATCACTAATTTGCTCTGCTTTTTGTAATTTTAATTTTGGTTTTTCTATTATGCCAGAATCAAACAGACTGGCTTGATTTTTTGAATTATTTTTTGATTCTTTGGAATAGGAAAGTATTTCTTCTAAATTATATAACATTTCTGATCTGTCTCCCAAATTATCTAAGGCCCCAGATTTGATAAGTGCTTCTAGGGATTTTTTGTTTAAATTTTTGTCATTTATTCTGTGTAAAAAATCTTCCAATGATTTGAAATTACCATTCTTTTTCCTTTCCTCAATTATGGTATTTGCTATTCCTTCTCCAAAATTTTTTATAGTAGTTAAACCAAATCTTATTCTGTCTTTTTGATTTTCATCTTTTTTGGTTACCACGGTAAAATCGCTAAAACTTTCATTTATGTCTGGTGGCAAAACCTCAATTCCCATTCTTTTTGTTTCTTCAATTATTTCGGCAATTTTTTCTACATCGCCAGAATCCGCAGTCAAAACAGATGCCATATATAAAACTGGGTAATTGGCTTTTAAATAAGATGTCAAATATGCAACTCTTCCATAACTTGCAGCATGGGCTTTGTTGAATCCATAAGCGGCAAATGTTTCAATTGATTCCCATAATTTTTTTGTTTGTTCCGCATTTAATCCTCCATATTTTTGACATCCTTCTGAAAATTTTTGTTTTTGAGCGGCCATAACTTCTGGAATTTTTTTACCCATGGCTTTTCGAAATTTATCAGCTTCTCCCCAAGAATATCCGGCAAATTTTACGGCAATCATCATAATGTCGTCTTGATAAATTAAAATTCCAAATGTTGGCTCCAAAATCTCTTTAAATCTTTCATCCAAATATTTTACCTTTCCAGAATTGTGTTTTCTTTCAATATAATCTGGAATAAAAGCCATTGGGCCCGGACGATAAAGTGCAACCATTGCATTTATGTCGTTTATGTTGGTGGGTTTTAATTCTTTCAAAAATTTTGTCATTCCTTGGCCGTTTAATTGAAAAGTTGCTGCGGTTTCTCCTTTGGCTAGCATTTCATATGTTTTTTTATCATCATCTGGCAAATGTTCTATGTCTATTTTGATGTTATATAATTTCTCGGCCAATTTTATGGTATTTGCCATTATTGTTAGATTTTTTAATCCAAGAAAATCAAATTTCAAAAGCCCTATACCGTCTTCACCAACCGTATACATATCATATTGGGTTATAAGTTTTGCTTCTCCTTTTGGATCAAATTGTAGCGGAACATCTTCGGTCAGCGGATCTGGTGATATAACAACTCCAGCAGCATGAACACCAATGTGTCTTGCACAACCTTCAATTTTTTTCGCCATATCTATAATTTTTTTTGTATCCGGTTCCGTGTCATACATTTTTTTGAGTTCCGGAACTTCTGATAGGGCACGATCAATTGTCATGGGAAAACCTTGTTTTCCCATCGGAATCATTTTTGAAATTCTGTCACCGACAGAATATTCATAACCCATGGCTCTTGCCACATCCCTAACAGATCCTCGGGCCATCATTGTTCCAAAAGTACCAATTTGTGCAACATGATCTTTGCCGTATTTTTCTCTAACATAATCGATCAGCTCATCCCTTCTGTCGTCGGCCAAATCCATATCAATATCTGGGGCAGAAGGTCTTTCTGGATTTAAAAATCTTTCAAAGGGTAAATTTAATTTTATTGGATCAACGGTTGTTATTCCAACCAAATAAGATACAAGTGATCCGGCTGCCGAACCTCTCGTATTTGAAAGAATGCCTTTTTTTCTGGCCGCATTTAGCATGTCGGCCACAGTTAGGAAATATTTTGAATATCCTTTGGTTTTTATTATTTCTAATTCATATCTTATTCTATCTTCGACTTCTTGTGTTTTTTCCATTTTTCTAAAATCCAAACCATCGTATGCCATTTTTTCTAAAGTTTCATCCGGGCCCAATCCATCCTCGGTTTTATAATCTGGAAATTTCCATTTTCCAATTTCTATTTCCAAATTACATTGATCAGCTATTTTTATGGTGTTTGAAATAGCTTCTGGTTCGTCTTTAAATAAATTTGCAATTTCATTTTGATCTATAAAAGAAAAATCTGCACCATCTCTGGCGAAAGAAGAATCATTTCCAAAACTTGATTGTATAGATAAGAGAGTTCTTCTTGCCTCCTTGTCGTCTTTTTCCATGTAATAAATATCTTGTGTCGCTACTAAATTTAAATTATTTTCTTTTGTAAATTTCTTTATTTTTTCTGTGGTTAAGGCAAATTCTTCTATTTCTGGATGATGACATAATTCAATATAAAAATTTTCTTCACCATAATTTTTTGTATAAAAATCTGCGATTTTTTTTGCTTTTTGATAATCACTAACTCTCAGGGCATTAGAAATTTCACCACCAAATGCTGGAGAAATACATATCAAATCTTGACTATATTTTTTTATTAACTCCAAATCTATTCTTGGTTTATAATAAAAACCTTCAATATGAGATTGTGTTACTAATTTTATTAAGTTTTTGTAACCGTTTATATTTTTTGCTAATAAAATTAATCTATACCTTTGATTATCAATTCTCGCTTCTTTATCGTGACGAGTTCTGTTTGCTACATAAAAATCAACTCCGATTATTGGCTTTATTCCTTCTTCTTTGCATTTGATGTAAAAATGTATAGCACCATACAAATTTCCGTTATCTGTCAAAGCAATCGCTGGCATATTTAATTTTTTGGCCCTATCAACCAATTCGTCTATTTTTGGTAGGGCATTTAATAGACTGTAATGGCTGTGTGTATGGAGATGCACAAAATTTGATTTCATGTCAGTATTATAAAGCAAAAGATTAAAGCTTCAAGTTTTTTTAAAATATATTTTTTATAAATGAAATACGAATCAAAAAACATAATAGGAATTGATGAGGTTGGCAGAGGACCACTTGCTGGACCGGTTTATGTTTGCGGTGTTTTTATGTTGCAAAAAAATTACAAAAAATTTATCCTTCAAAAAAAATTTAAAAATTTAAAAGATTCAAAAAAATTATCAGAATTAAACAGAGAATTGTGGTTTAAAAAAATTAATCAGTGGAAGTCGGAAGGTGTACTTGATTATTGTTGTGTTTTAAAAACGGCAAATGCTGTTGATCAAAAAGGAATATCCGTTTGCATAAAACAATCAATTGAAGAAATTTTGAATAAAACATTTTTACCAAAAGATTCTCAAATACTTCTTGATGGCTCATTGTCTGCTCCACAAAAATATAAAAATCAAAAAACAATTATAAAGGGCGATGAAAAAATCCCAATAATTTCTATGGCTTCTGTGGTGGCAAAGGTTTTAAGAGATAAAAAGATGAAAAAAATCTCAAAAAAATTTCCAATATATTACCTTGATATAAACAAAGGATATGGAACAAAAAAACACATAACTCAAATTAAAAAATTTGGCTTATCAAAAATTCATCGCAAAACTTTTTGTAAAAATTTATTAAAATAAAATTTTACCTTGCTCTTTTTTGATTATATGATAATATCTTATTTATTATGGTAGTAAGAATGCGACACACAAGGTCTCAGGTTGGACAAAACCGAGCCCACAAAAAATTATCAAAACCAGCTCTAACACACGATCAGAGCGGAAATGCTTATATTCGTCACAGAGCAAGTCCTGTGACTGGAATGTACAAGGGTCGTCAAGTTATAGATGTAAACAAAAAATTAGTTAAAAAAGCAAAAAAAACAGAAGAAACACAAAAAACCAAATAAACTTAAAAAGTTTTAAAAAGCAAAGTCAGAAAAATACTTTGCTTTTTTTTATTGTCTTGTTATAATTATATTTGTAATTCTTTAAAAAAATTTATATATGGCCAACAGACACCTTTCAAGATCAATTGTTTTGCAATCTTTATTTGAAAAAGATCTCAGAAATGATCAAGGATTTAATTTGGAAGATTCAATAATTAGAAATGCTACCGAATTTGCAAGTGGTGTCGCTGATGCTGTATTTATAAAAAAACTTATAGACACCATTGTTAGTAAACAATCTGATATAGACAAAATTATTCAAAAAGCTGCTCCAGATTGGCCTATTGAAAAAATTTCAACAATAGATAGAAATATTCTTAGAATTGGTTTAGCAGAACTTTTGTTTTCTGATAGAGAAGAGGTCCCTTCAAAAGTTGCAATAAATGAAGCTATAGAATTAGCAAAAAACTTTGGTGGAGAATCTTCTGGAAAATTCGTAAACGGTGTTTTGGGTGCTGTATATAAAGAGCTTGGTGAACCAGGGAAAGACGAAAAAACCTCAAAGAAAAGACGAGAAATTCCTTTTGAAGAAATGAAAATTGAAAAAAAGGCTGGGGCAGTTGTCTATTCAGTTTATAATGGAGAGGTTTATCTTGCTTTTGTGCATGATGTGTTCGGTCACTGGACTTTATCAAAGGGCGGTGTGGAAGAGGGTGAATTAATAGAAGATGGAACCAAAAGGGCGATCAAAGAAGAAATCGGGCTTGATATAGAAATAATTGAAAAAGTCGGCGAAAATGAATATGTTGCAAATCATCCAGAAAAAGGACAGCACAGAAAACAGGTCGTTTATTTTTTGGCAAAATCAGAATATAAAGATTTAAAATTAGAAGAAGACAGTGGCGGACTTGATGATGCAAAATGGTTTAAAATTTCTGAAATACTTGACCTTAATTTTTATGATGATATTCTGCCTATTGTAATAAGCTCAGTCAAAAAAATCGCCGAAAAGAAAAATTTTAATAAAACAAAAACTGTAGCTTAGATTTGAATTACAAAATTATTATTTAACAAGAAGTAAATCGTCTTATGATAGATTATAGTAAATTAGAAGAAAAAATAGGAGTTAAATTTCAAAATCAAAATTTGTTGATGCAGGCATTTACTCACAGATCTTATCTCAATGAAAATCGTGATGCTGGACTACAACATAATGAAAGACTTGAATTTTTGGGTGATGCTGTAATGGAATTGGCAACAACAGATTATTTATACAAAAACTATCCAGACAAAAATGAAGGCGAACTTACTTCTCTAAGAGCGGCTCTGGTTAATACACAAACAATTTCTGATGTGGCTTTTGATCTTGGATTTAATGATTTTTTGTTATTATCTCGTGGTGAATCAAAAGACACTGGACGAGCAAGACAATATATTTTGGCTAACACTTTCGAATCTGTTATTGGTGCAATATTTTTGGATCAGGGATATGAAGTTGCTAGATATTTTATATACAAATTTCTGATAGAAAGACTTGAAACCATTATCAAAAACAAGTCTTGGATTGATGCAAAAAGCAAATTGCAAGAATTAGTTCAGGAGCATATGAGTTTGACTCCTACTTACAAAACTGTAAAAGAAGAGGGGCCGGATCACGATAAGAAATTCACAGTTGCCTTGTATTATGGGAAAAAAGAAATAGCTATTGGAGATGGTAAATCAAAACAAGAAGCAGAACAAGAGGTTGCCAGAAAAGCTTTGGAAGAGTTCAAAAAATAGTTTTTGAATTTTATTTTTCATGTTATAATTTTCACAATGCATTTAAAAGAATTAGAAATATCGGGTTTTAAATCTTTTGCCAAAAAATCTAATTTAAAATTCACAGCACCAATTTCGGCTATTGTTGGTCCAAACGGATCTGGAAAATCAAATATTGCCGAGGCTTTTCGTTTTGTTTTGGGCGAACAATCAATCAAATCCATGAGAGGTAAAAGGGGTGAAGATTTGATATTTAATGGAACACAAACCATTGCAAAACAACACAAGGCAGGTGTAAAAGTTGTTTTTGATAATTCTTCAAAAAAATTACCAATTGATTTTGATGAAGTAATTATTGAAAGGGTGGTAAATCGTGACGGCACAAATCAATACCTAATTAATAATTCGGAAGTTAGATTAAAAGACATTATTGAACTTTTGGCTTCGGCAAATATTGGATCAAGTGGCCATCATATAATTTCTCAGGGTGAAGCTGATCGAATTTTAAACTCGTCACCAAAAGAAAGAAAATCAATTTTAGAAGATGCTTTGGGATTAAAAATTTTTCAATATAAAAAAATAGAAAGTCAAAAAAAATTAGAAAAAACAAAACAAAATATTGAACAAGTTCAATCACTAAGAAGGGAAATTGCTCCTCATATAAAATTTTTAAAAAAACAAATAGAAAAAATTGAAGAAGGGCAAAAAATGAGATTAGAATTATCTCAATTTTATCAACAATATCTAAAAATTGAGTCAGAATATTTGAAAAAACAAAAAGAGAAACTTGTTAATGATATTAATTTACCACAAAAAAAAGTTCAAGAAATAGACTCCAAAATCGCAGAATTAGAAAATTCCACCAAAAGTTCCGAACAAAGTACATATTTGTTTGAAATAAAAAAATTAGAAGAACAAATTTTTAATTTAACAAAACAAAAAGAAGATTTTTTGCGAGAAATAGGTAGACTAGAGGGGCAAATTTCTTATCTTGTAAAATTACAACAAAAAAATCAAAATCAAGATTCTCATATAACTTTAGACAGAAATCAATATATTGAATTCAAGAAAAAACTTTTCACTTTCATTGAAAAAGCCAAAACAGAAAAAGATCTGAATTTATTGAGTAAAATAATAAAAGATATTCAGGATTTGGTATCCGAATTTTTTTCGGGAGATGATTTTAAAAATGATCAAAATTTTGAAATAAAAACAGAATTAGAAAAACATCAAAAAAGAAGTTCTGAAATTATTTCACAAATAGAAGAAATTAAAATTTTGGAAAAAGATATTTCTAACAAAATTTCAGAAATTAGACAAAAAATGGATGCTGACAAATCAGTCTTTTTGGAAGCGGAAAAACAAATAGTTGTTTTGATGTCTGAAAAAAACAAACTTCAAAATGAAATTTCAAAATATGCAATAGAATTAGATACTTTCAATAGAGACGAGGCATTATTCAAGCAGGAACTTGTAGAAGCGGTGACTCTTGCTGGTAGAGAAGTTCTAAATTATGAAAATCTTCAAATTCAAGATGAATTTTTGAATGAAAAAGAAAGACAAATTCAAATAGATCGTAGAAAAAAATTAGAAAGGATGAAAATAAAAGTTGAAGAGCTTGGAATAGGTTCCGGAGAAGATGTGCTAAAAGAGCACAAAGAGGTTACTGAACGAGACGAATTTCTACTTAAAGAAATATCGGATTTGGAAAAGACCTCTGAATCTCTAAATACTTTAATTTTGGAATTGTCAGAAAAAATTGAAAATAGATTTTATGAAGGTGTTTCAAAAATAAATTTAGAATTTCAAAATTTCTTTTCATTAATGTTTGGTGGTGGTTCTGCATCTATAAATATCATAAAAACCGAAATAAGAAAAAAGAAAGATTTTGATTTATCATTTGATATTGATGAGGAAATAATTGAAAACGAAGAAGAAAATTTAAAATCAGAAGAGGGAATAGAGATAAAGGTTAATTTGCCTAGAAAAAAAATAAATAGTTTGATGATGTTATCTGGTGGAGAAAGGGCACTAACTTCTATTGCTTTATTGTTTGCAATTTCCCAAGTTAATCCACCGCCTTTTATTATTTTAGACGAAACTGATGCGGCACTGGATGAAGCTAATAGTCGAAAATACGGCGACATGATTGAAAATTTATCAAAAAATTCTCAATTGATTTTGATTACCCACAACAGAGAAACAATGAGTCGGGCCGGAATTTTGTATGGAGTTACGATGACTGGCGGATCTTCCCAAATATTATCTGTTGCTTTTGATGAGGGTACTCAGTGGGCAAAATAAATTTTTATTTTAAAAAAATAAAAATATAGAAGACGGGTGCGTCTCAGAGAAACACACCCGTCATTTTTATATGTTACCGTATTTGTAACCCCCTTTCTGTCTGCAAAAACGTATTCCTTTTTTCGGCAATTGTTTTTTGATTTTTGGTCTGTGATAAATTCGACCATGTTCAAAATCAATTGCCACACGACCGGTCTTAAAACAGTGCACAAGACCGCAGATTACACACGGACAACCGGCAATAATTGTTCGAATTCGTTTCTTGATCGGAATAACGATGCTGTGATTTATTTTTCCAGAGCACCGTTGCCCGTTTTTGTTTCTGTTCCTGCAATATTGCTTTTTCACTACAAATCTCCTTTCTTTTGTTCTGGTTCAAATAAATATATTATTTCTTTATTTAATTTTGTCAAATTAAAATTATTTTAAGATTTTTATAACTGCCATATTGATATTATTTCTTTCAAGATCAATAGATTCTATTTTTACAATTAGTTTATCACTCAATCGGAAAATTTGTCCAGTTTTTTCTCCTACAATTTGATATTTTTCTTCATCTAATTTGAAATAATCATTTCCTAATTTTGAAATATGAACCATGCCCTCAGATAAAGTTTCTTTTATTTGAACATAAAGCCCCCACGGAGAAACTCCAGAAACTATACCTTCAAATTCTTCACCAATATGATCTTGCATGTATTCTGCTTGTTTATATTTTATGGACTCTCTTTCTGCTTCAGCGGCCGATATTTCTCTTTCGGTTGATAAAATTGCTCCTTTTTCTAATCTAATAATTTCACTTTTTTCTAATTTTTTATCATCCAAAAATTTTGCCAAAACTCTGTGAACCAACAAATCGGGATATCTTCTGATGGGTGAAGTGAAATGTGTATAATACTCAAATGCCAAACCAAAATGTCCAGAATTTTCATTTGCATAAACGGCTTTGCTCATTGTTTTGATTGCAACAGATTTTATTAACTGCTCTTCGTCTCTGCCTTGAATTTTTTCAAACAAATCATTGAGATTTCTGGCACGAAGTTCACCATCTTTTTCTAATTTTAAATTATAACCCAATAATTTTACAAAACTTACCAAATCATTAACTTTGTCTTTGTCGGGTGTAGAGTGAACTCGATAAATCAAAACATTTTGATCTCCGCCAAATTTTTTACCTTTGTCATGAATAAATTTCGCCACTTCACGATTTGATAAAAGCATCATATTTTCAACTAATTTATGAGTTTCTAAAGGTTCTTTTTTTATTATTTTTATAGGTCTGCCGTTTTGATCCAGTTCAAATTTTATTTCTTCTTTTTCAAATTCAATTGCCCCAGCCTCTTTGTTTCTTTTGTTTAAGATTTTGGCTAAAATATTTAATTGATTTAGTTCTTCATAAAATATTCCACTACCAGCATCCAAAATTGCTTGTGCTTCTTCGTAGGTAAATCTTTTTTTGGAATTTATAATTGTTTTTCCAAACCAACGAGAAATAATTTCTGCATTTTGATTCATTTCAAAAATAGAGCTAAATGCCAACTTGTCTTCTTTCGGGTTTAGACTACACAAATCGTTTGAAAGTATTTCTGGTAACATTGGTATTGTTCTATCAACCAAATAAACAGAAGAGCCTCTTTGATATGCTTCTTCGTCTAGGGCCGTATTTGGTGTTACAAAATGAGAAACATCAGCAATGTGAATTCCAATTTCAAAATTTCCATTAGGCAGTTTTTTTATGTGTAAGGCATCATCAAAATCTTTTGCATCAACAGGATCTATTGTCATTACATCTTCATTTCGCAAATCTTTTCTTTTTTCAATTTCTGTTTGCGGAATAGGAGACCATTTTTCTTTTAAAATTTTTGCCTCATTTTCTATTTCTATTTTAAATTTTGCATCAAATCCTTTTTCAAAAATTATAGATTGAATTTCTGTTTCATGATTTCCTTTTTCTCCAATTATTTTTATAACAGAAACTGTTGGACCAGAATCTGTTTCATCCCATTTTATAAATTTAACCAAAACCTTGTCATTATTTTTCACTTTCAAAATATCAGAATCTGATAATAAAAAATTTGTATATATTTTGTGACTATCTGGTTTTACAAAACAAATATTTTCAGTTTTAAAAACTGTCCCCACAAATTGTTCTCTAAATCTTCCCAAAACAGCAATAACTTTTCCTAGTGTTCTACCATCTTTTTCTTCTGGTAAAATTTGAACTCTTACATTATCGCCATTTAATGCGGTTTTTAAATCATTTTTTTCTATTAAAACATCATCTTTATCATCAAAATTGGCTATAAAACCAAGTCCTTTTCCGGTTGTGGTAATTTTTCCTTCTATAATTTTTTTTGAATTTGTATTATTGTCTTTTTTAATCATTTACACACTTTACCAAATTTATGTTGACTAGACAAAAGATAATTGATAATATGGTCCCCATGTTAACAATAAGATTACAAAGAGTAGGAAAGAAAAACGAACCAACTTTTCGTGTTGTTTTGACTGATTCCAAAAATAGTTCAAAAAGCGGAAAGTTTCTAGAAGTTCTTGGATCGTATGATGCCCGAGATAAAAATGAAACAAAGTTGAATGCTGATCGTATAAAACATTGGATTTCTGTCGGAGCAAAATTATCAGATACAGTTCATAATTTATTAATCAATAAAAAAATTATTTCTGGCAAAAAAATAAATGTTTTACCAAAGAAAAGTCCTATAAAAAAAGAATCTCCAGAAGTTGCAGGCCAAACACCAGCTCCAACACCAGAACCAGCAAAATAAAGCAAAATAAAATTGACTCACGATTTTATTTTTATTATAATTATTTCAAGCAGTTCACCAAGGGTGATGCTGCCATTATTGGTTTAACGAAAGAAAAAAATGTCAGATAAAGAACTTGATTATCAATTTTTAGAATATGTTGTAAAAACATTAGTTGATAATCCAAACGATGTAAAGATTGAAAGAACCGTTGATGAAATGGGAGTATTACTAACTTTGAATGTAAATTCTGCCGATATGGGAAAAATAATCGGTAGAGACGGCAACACAGCAAAAGCAATTAGAACTTTGCTAAGAGTTGTTGGAATGAAAAACAATGCCAGAGTTAATCTAAAAATTAACGAACCAGAAGGTGGAAAAAGATCTACTACTTCTGTAGATGAGGCAATTGATGAATTAAAAATATAATTTAATTTGTAATCAAAACTAAATTATTATAAAAATAACCCGAAGTTTTTTAAGTTCCTCCGCAGTCTTTTTTAGTCAAGTGCAACTTGACGAAAAAAGGAAACGAGGACCGGAACGATAAAAACTAGAGGGTTATTTTTATTTGCTTTTGCTTTTTTAGTAAATTAAGTTAATCTATTAAATATGAATTTTCATGTCATAACACTTTTTCCAGATTCAATGTCTGGTTATATAAACGAATCTATTATCGGTCGAGCAATTTCTGATAAAAAAATCAATGTAAAATTTTATAATCCAAGAGATTTTGTCAAAGATAAAAATCGTCGCATAGATCAAAAGCCGTATGGTGGTGGGCCGGGAATGGTAATTCAGGCAGAGCCAATTATTAAAGCAATTGAAAAAATATCAAATTTAGTTTTTAAAAAAAACAAAACAAAAAAACTGAATAGTGCAAATAAAATTAAAATAATTTTCTTGACACCGGGTGGAAAATTATTTGATACAAATTTTGCCAAAAAAATTGTTCAAAAAACAAAAATAACAGATTTAATTATAATTTGTGGTCGTTATGAGGGAATTGATGAGAGGGTAAATAAAATTTTTAAAACAGAAAAAATATCAGTTGGACCTTTTGTTTTGACTGGTGGGGAATTGCCGGCATTAATTTTGATTGATTGTATCTCAAGACAAATTGACGGTGTTTTGGGTAATGAATTATCAAGAGAAGAAGATAGGGTTTCTTCAAATAAGGTTTATACCAGACCAGAGATTTTGGATTTTTGGGGAAAAAAATATAAAGTTCCAAAAGTTTTATTGAGTGGTAATCATAAGAAAATAGAGTTGTGGAAAAGTAAAAATTAATTATGTCGTGTGTGGAAAACTAGTTGACATTAGTTTAAAAATAATTTAGACTATCAATTAACGCTATTTTGGGGATTGAGTTTTGGTTGAAATCGCGGATTTTAGGTTTTTAATATTAAAAATAAAAAAGTCTGCAGATGCGGATTTTAGAATATTATAAAAAATAATTAATTTAAGAGAGGGCGAAAAACTCTATAAAAAAAGAGACCGCCTACTTTTTTGTGTTTATAAAAATAAAATATGAAGTCAACAAAAATTGTTAAAGATGATGGGTTGACCGTTGGTCAAAGAGAAAAAAAATATTTTTCAAAATATAAAAAACCAGCATTAGAACTTCCAAATCTTTTTGAAGGACAAATTGAATCTTTCAATGCATTATTGAAAGACGGTCTAAAAGAAGTTTTCAAGGAATTTTCTTCAATCGAAGATTACACTGGTAAAAAATATGAATTGCAATTTGGCGATTTAATTTTTGAAGATCCAAAACTTTCAAGTAAAGAATCTAGATTTAATCATCTAACATACGAAGCAATTCTAAAGGTTAGGGCAAAACTTATAAATAAAGTTTTGGGAACACAAAAAGAGCAAGATATATTTTTGACTGAATTTCCAATCATGACTCGTCACGGTACTTTTATTATAAACGGAGTCGAAAGAGTTATTGTGCCACAATTGGCTAGATCATACGGTGTGTTATTCACAACAAACTTGATCAGGGGACGAATTTTGTTTGGTTCAAAAATTATTCCATCACGAGGTGCTTGGATAGAATTTGAAACAGATCAAGACAATGTTGTATATGTCAGAATAGACAGAAATCGAAAATTTTTGGCCACAACATTTTTAAGAGTTTTGGGAGCACATACAGATTCAGATATTTTAAATTTATTTAAGGGTAAAGAAAAAGCAATAGATGCTATCAAAAAAACATTAGCCAAAGATTCTGTAAAAGAAGTTGATGTTGCATATCTTGATGTTTATAAAAGATTAAGAGACGGAGATTTGATTAATCTTGAAAATGCAAGAGAGTTTGTTGACTCTATTTTGTCAGAAGAAAGATATGATTTGTCAGAAGTTGGAAGATTCAAATTTAATAATAGATTTGGTTTACCAACAGACAAAAAAGCATTGCAGAAAAAAAACATAGACAAAGAAGATATTGCAATTATTATTTCTCACATTGTTGAATTAAATCATAATCCAGATGCTTTAGCTGATGATATTGATCATTTGGGTTCAAGAAGAGTAAGATTTGTTGGTGAATTACTACAACAAAAAGTTAGAGTCGGTTTGGCACAAATGAAAAGAAACATTCAAAATAGAATGTCCACAATTGATAATTCAAATACTTTGCCGGCAAACTTTGTCACCGCAAGACCACTTCAGGCCAGAATTAAAGAATTTTTTACAACAAATCAACTATCTCAATTTTTACAACAAGAAAACATGCTTGTTGAAATAGAGAGTTTGAGAACAGTTTCAGCATTGGGTCCGGGAGGACTTTCAAGAGAAAGAGCTGGACTTGAAGTTCGTGATGTGCACCCATCTCATTACGGAAGAGTTTGTCCAATCCAAACCCCAGAAGGACAAAATATCGGTTTGATTCTTCGTTTGTCTTGTTATGCAAGAACAAATAAATACGGAATGATAGAAACACCTTATGTAAAAGTTGAAAATGGAAAAATTACAAATCAAATTGTATACATGAATGCTCATGAAGAAGAAAAATATGCAATTGCTCATGCTGCTGTAAAAATAGATGAAAATAATAATTTTGTTGAAAAATATATTACTGTCCGTATGCATGGAATGCCAAATGTTATAAAAAATACAGAAGTTGATTTTATCGATGTTGCCCCAAATCAGGCATTTTCTATTGCAACATCTATGATTCCCTTTCTTGATCATGACGATGCAAACAGGGCACTGATGGCATCCAACATGCAAAAACAAGCTGTGCCAGTTTTGAAAACTGAAGCACCATTAGTTGCTACAGGAAGAGAAGAAGAAGCTTTAAAATATTCTAACAGAGTTATAAGAGCTGAAGAAGCTGGTGTTGTTGAATTTGTTGATGCTAGAAAGATTTCTATAAATACTGGAAAAAGCAAAAATACAGATTATGAACTTGATAATCTAAGAAGAACAAACAGCTTTACCGTTTTCGGCCATAGACCAATTGTTAATGTTGGAGATAGGGTCAAAAAAGGAGATTTGCTTGCTGACACAACAACAAGTGATAATGGACAAATTGCTTTGGGTAAAAATCTTTTAGTTGCTTTCATGTCTTGGTCTGGATCAAACTATGAAGATGCTATTATTTTATCTCAAAGAATTGTAAAAGATGATGTTTTGACATCAATATATATGGAAGAGGTTGTTGTGAATGTTCGTGACACAAGACTTGGTCCAGAAGTAACAACTTCTGATATTCCAAATGTTGGAGATTCAAGATTAAAAAATCTAGATGAGGACGGAATAATTAGAATCGGTGCTGAAGTTAGGCCGGGTGATATTTTGGTTGGAAAAATTACCCCAAAAGGTGAAACACAATTAACACCAGAAGAAAGACTTTTGAGATCAATATTTGGAGACAAATCAAGAGATGTAAAAGATTCTTCAAAAAGAGCCGAGGGTGGTTTGAGGGGTAGGGTTGTTGGGGTAAAAATATTTTCTCGTGAAAATGGAGACAAATTAGATTCTGGAATTATAAAAAGAATTCATATTGAAATAGCACAACTAAGACCAATTAGTGTCGGAGACAAATTGGCTGGAAGACACGGAAACAAAGGTGTTATATCAAAAATTTTACCAGCAGAAGATATGCCATATACAGAAGACGGAACACCTGTAGATATAATTTTGACACCACTTGGAGTTCCAAGTCGTATGAACCTTGGTCAAATTTTAGAATTGCATCTTGGATTAGCTGCAAATTCTTTAAATTATCAAGCTATTTGTCCAGCATTTGCCGGTGCAACTACTGAAGAAATAAGACAAGAATTAAAAGAAGCTGGTTTTTCTGAAACTGGAAAAATGCCGTTGTATGATGGTAGAACTGGAGAAAAATTTGAACAAGATATATCGGTTGGATATATGTATATGATGAAATTACATCACATGGTTGAAGACAAGATACACATGAGATCAATTGGACCTTATTCACTTATTACACAACAACCACTTGGCGGTAAAGCTCAAAATGGTGGACAGAGATTTGGAGAAATGGAAGTCTGGGCACTTTTGGGTCACGGAGCAGCACACACACTTAGAGAAATGCTGACTTATAAATCAGATGATATTGTTGGTCGATCTTCTGCATTTGATGCGATTGTAAAAGGAAGACCTATTACCGAAGCAAATATTCCAGCATCTTTCCATGTATTAGTTAATAACATGAGAGGACTTGGTTTGGACATTGATATAGAGCATGCTGAAAAACAAGATGAAGAAGAAAAAAAGGATTAATGTTTATTAGATATCAAATTAATTAATTAAAATTTATGCAAAGAAAAACACACAAAAAACCAGCAATAGACAAGATTTTTTTGAAGTTGGCATCACCAGATAGAATACTTGAATGGTCTTATGGAGAAGTCACAAAACCAGAAACTGTAAATTATCGTACTCAAAGATCAGAAAAAAACGGTCTTTTTGACGAAAGAATTTTCGGTCCAGAAAAAGATTATGAATGTTATTGTGGAAAATATCGTGGCATCAGATATAAAGGAATAGTTTGTGAAAAATGTGGAGTCGAAGTAACAAGATCTATTGTCAGAAGAGAAAGAATGGGTCATATAACTTTGGCAAGTCCAGTTGCTCATATTTGGTTTTTAAGAAGTATGCCATCAAGAATAAGTACATTGCTTGGTATGCAATCATCTGATGTTGAAAAAGTTATCTATTTTGCAGGATATCTAATAACCGAAGTTCATGAAAATGAAAAAAAGCGAATCTTGAATGATTTGGAATCAGAATTTAAAAATAAAACAAAAACTGCTCAAGATGAAAAAACTAAAGAAAAATTAAAATCTTTATACTTGCAAACAAAATCAGAAATAGACACAATTCAGCAAGGACAAGTCTTGGATGAGGTTGTGTATCACAAATATTCCATGAAGTATGGATCTTTGTTTGAAGCTGAAATTGGTGCTGAAGCTGTATATGAAATATTTAAAAAATTAGATTTAAACGAATTACTAAAAAAACTTGAAGATCAAATAAAAGATGCACCGGCTTTGTCAAAAGAAAAAATAAACAAGAGAATTAGTTTGATCAGGGCAATGGTTAAGTCAGAAATTAGACCCGAATGGATGTTTATGACACACATACCAGTCATTCCTCCAGCACTTAGACCGATGGTCGCTCTTGATGGTGGAAGACAGGCAACATCAGATGTAAACGATTTGTATCGTAGAGTTATAAATAGAAATAATCGTCTAAAAAAATTGCAAGAAATAGGAGCTCCAGATGTTATTTTGAGAAATGAAAAAAGAATTTTGCAAGAAGCAGTTGATGCATTATTAGATAATAGCATTAGACATAATTCTAGTTCTAGTATGGCAAGTCAGGCTCAAAAAAGACCCCTAAAATCAATAGCCGACAGCTTGAAGGGTAAAAGAGGATTTTTCAGAGGTAATTTGCTGGGAAAAAGAGTTGATTATTCTGGAAGATCTGTAATTGTTATTGGTCCAACACTAAAATTAAATCAATGTGGTTTACCAAAACACATGGCTTTGGAGTTATTTAGGCCTTTTATTATTTCTGAATTACTCAAAAAAGAATTAGCTTTTAACATAAGAGGTGCTGGTAGATTAATTGATGACGAATCTCCGGAAGTTTGGGAAATTCTAGATGATGTAATTCAAGATAAATATGTTCTTTTAAATCGTGCCCCAACTTTGCACAGATTAGGTATTCAAGCATTCAAACCAGTTTTAATTGAAGGTAATGCTATTCAAGTTCATCCTCTTGTTTGTACTGCTTTCAATGCTGACTTTGACGGTGATCAAATGGCTGTTCATGTTCCATTGTCTGTTGTTGCTCAATATGAAGCAAGAGAAATTATGGCTGCCGATAAAAATGTTTTGAAGCCAGGATCCGGAGATCCAATAGTTTCTCAAAAATTGCTAGATATTTTGCTTGGATGTTTTTGGGTTACTAAAATGGTTGATGGTGAAAAAGGAGAAGGAATGATTTTTCCTGGTCCAAACTTGGCGATGACCGCATACGATTATGGTCTTGTTGGATTAAGGGCTAAAATTTTAATAAAAACAAAAGTTGGTACAAAATATATAAATGGTGATAAAGAAACTATAGAAACAACAATAGGTAGAATAATGTTCAACTCTGTCTTGCCTGATGATTATACATTTATCAATGAGGAAATTGATAAAAAGAAGATGACAAAAATTGTTAATGACTTTATTAACAAATATGGCTTACATGGTTTGCCTGAAATTCTAGACAAGATAAAAGATTTCGGTTTCAAATTTGCTACAAAATCAGGAGTTACTTGGGCGATAGATGATTTGCAAATACCAATCGAAAAAGAATCAATAATAAATTCTGCTCTAGAAGAAGTCAAAAAAATTAAAAATCAATACAACGAAGGTTTATTGTCAGATGCTGAGAAAAAAAGAAAATTAACAACAATTTGGCATGGGGCAAAAACCCAAATAGAATCTTTAATTCCAAATACCTTGGATTCAAATGGACCAGTTTACGATATGTGGAAGTCTGGTGCCAGAGGTTCTTTGGGACAAATTACTCAAATGGCCGGAATGAAGGGTATTATTATAAACTCAAGAGGAGAAGAGCTTGAAAACCCAATAATCTCAAGCAGTAAAGAAGGTTTTAGCCCAATAGAATACTTTACATCTACACACGGTTCAAGAAAGGGTCTTACAGATACTGCCCTAAACACTGCGAGAGCTGGATATTTGACTAGAAGACTTTTCGATGTGGCTCAGGATGTTATCGTTAGAGAGCATGATTGCGGTACAAAAAAATTCATCACAATAAAAAGAAATACAAGTGATTCTGGTATAGAAATTTCTTTGGCTAAAAAAATAAAAGGAAGAGTTTTGGCACAAGATTTAATTTCTGAAGGTAAAAAAATATTTGAAAAAGGACACTTGATTACAAAAGAAGATGCTCAAATGATAGAAGACTCTACTGTCGCCGAAGTTATGGTTAGATCACCTCTAACATGTGAAACAAAAAGAGGCATTTGTAGTAAGTGTTATGGTGTTGACCTTGGAAAAGATGAATTAATAGATCTTGGTGAAGCCGTTGGAACTGTTGCAGCACAAGCTATTGGAGAACCTGGAACACAGCTTACAATGAGAACATTTCATGCTGGAGGTACGGCTTCTGTTGGTGGAGACATCACACAAGGTTTGCCTAGAGTGGAAGAGGTTTTTGAAAGAAGAAAGCCAAAAAGTCCAGCACTGATTTCAAAAATTGATGGTCTTGTGACAGAAATAAAAGAAGATGGAAAAGACAAAATAATAATAATTACTCCAAAAGGTGACACAAAAGCAAAAACTAAGAAAAATTCGGAATATGTTGTTACTCATATCAGAACACCACTTGTAAAAGTTGGAGATGAGGTGTTGAAAGGACAATTTTTGACAGATGGTTCTGCGGATATATCAGAAATATTCAAATATGCCGGACAAGACAAGGCAGAAGATTATATAATCAACCAAATTAATAAAGTTTATGAATTGCAGGGAGAATCTGTTTCAAGAAAACATATAGAAATTATTGTTAGACAAATGTTTTCAAGAGTTAGAATTATTGATGGTGGAGATACAAAGTTTACAAATGGAGATATTGTAAATAAAGATGATTTTAATGAAGAAAATAAGACAGTTGAAAATAATAATGGAATGAAAGCAAAAGCCGAATCCGTTGTTTTGGGTATTACAGAAGTTTCTCTATCAAGAAAAAGCTTTTTGTCAGCCGCATCTTTTCAACATACCACAAAAGTTCTAATAAATTCAGCTATTCGTGGAGCAGAAGATCCGCTTGATGGTTTGAAAGAAAATGTTATCCTTGGCCGTTTGATTCCTGCAGGAACCGGCTTTAAGGGAAGCAAAAAAAATCAACAAGCAAAAGAAATTGAAGAAAAAGCAACAGAACAATATGAAAATTCTGTACAAGAATTTAGAGAATATTAAAACAAACAATGTCGCACAATGATGTTCAAAAAATTAAGGAGCGACTAGGCATCAAAGAATTAGTTGAGACATACATAAAATTAGAAAAATCAGGAAAGAATTACAAAGGTAGATGTCCTTTTCATAATGAAAAAACACCGTCTTTTTTCATTTCTCCAGATCGAGATGGTTATTATTGTTTTGGTTGTGGTGAAAAGGGTGATATATTTACTTTTGTCCAAAAAATGGAGGGAATAGATTTTTATGATTCTTTAAAGTTGTTGGCAGATAAAACAGGAATAAAATTATCTAAAAATTCAGAAAACCCTGATCAGACGAATAAACAAATAAAAGAAATTTTGAGGGTTTCAACAGATTTTTATCAAAATAATTTAAAAAATAATTCAGAAGCATTATCTTATTTAAAAAAAAGGGGATTATCTGAAAAAACGATAAAACAATGGAAAATAGGATATGCCCTAAATGACTGGAAATCTTTATTGGTGTTTTTAAAACAAAATAAATTTTCAGAGGATTTAATTTTTAAATCTGGAATGATAAAAATTGCTCCATCAAAAGATAAATATGATACATTTCGTAGTAGGATTATGTTTCCAATTTTTAATTCAATTGGAGAAACGGTTGCATTTTCCGGCAGAATTTTTGGTCAAGATGATAAAAAAAATGCGAAATATCTAAATAGTCCAGAAGGTCCATTATTTAAAAAATCTGAAATTCTATATGGCTTTAATTGGGCCAAGCAATATATTAGAAAATACGATTTTGCAATTTTGGTTGAAGGACAAATGGATACTATAATGTGTCATCAGGCTAATTATTGCAATGCTATTGCATCTTCTGGAACAGCACTTTCAGAAGAACAATTAAAAATGATTTATAGAATTTCTTCAAATTTGATTATTGCATTTGATTCTGATAGTGCAGGTTTTAAAGCATCTCAAAGGGCTTGGCAAATGGCTTTATCTATCGGTTTTGATGTAAAAATAGCTCCAATTTCTGGTGGAAAAGATCCTGCCGATGTCATAAAAGATAATGTTGATGAGTGGAAAAAAATTATAAAAAATTCAAAGCATATTGTAGAAGTTTTAATTGAAAAAATTAAAACTTCTGAAAACGATAAAAGACAAGTAGCCAAAAAAATATCTACTCAAATAATTCCTTACATATCAGAAATATCAAACAATATAGAACAATCCAACTTTATTCAAATGGTCAGTGATCAGTTTGATATTAAAGAAGAAATTATTTATGAAGAGATCAAAAGATACAAAACAAATTCTGTTAACAAAACAGAAAATATCGAAATAAAAATAAAAAAAGATTCTTTAAATATTGAAAAAAGAATTTTTGGAATATTAATGTGGCAACAAAATTCTAAACAAAAAATTATTGATGTCGATGATTTACAAATCAAAATAAAAAACATTTTGAATGATCAGTATGATTTGATAGTAAAAACAGTACAACCAGATATAGAATCCATGATTTTGAGTTTAGAAGAAAATATATTAGATAAAAAAAATATAAATCAAGAGATGAAAGAGCTTTTGATTAATTTAGAAATAAAATATCTAAATCGATATCGTGAAAAATTATTAGCAGAACTTCGGCAAGCCGAAAAATCTGGTGATGAAAAGATATCAAATGAAATTTTAAAAAAAATAGATGAAGTTTCAAAAAAGATGCAGGGTATTAATAAAAATAATTAAATTTGTTATAATTAAAAAAATATGTCCAAAAATAAAAAATTATTTAAAAAATCAAAAATCAGCTCCAAAAAAGTTATCAATAATAAGGTAAATAAAAAGACCAAAACCAAAAAAGAAAAAATACCAGTTTCCAAAAAAAACAAGAAAGAAGATACGGAAACAAAAATTAACAAACTTTTGGATAAGGGTAAAGAAAGAGGTTTTGTGACATACGACGAGATTTTAAAAGAATTTCCAAATATTGAAACCGATGTCACTCTTTTGTCTGAATTTTATGAGAAATTAGAAAATGCAGGTGTTGATGTTCTTGACGGCGGAGGATTTTTGGAAGTCAAAGACGAGTTAGAAGATGTAAAAAAATATCTTTCTGGAAGATCTGCATCACAATATGATTCAATTCAAATGTATTTGAAAGAAATTGGACAATACCCACTGATCGTGGCTGGAGAAGAGAGGGAATTGGCAAAGAGAATAGAAGCTGGTGATGAAGAAGCAAAAAATCTTCTTGCTAGGGCTAATTTGAGATTGGTTGTCTCAATCGCCAAAAAATATGTTGGAAGAAGTGCTGATTTGACTTTACTTGATTTGATACAGGAGGGTAATATTGGACTATTCAAGGCGGTCGATAAATTTGATTGGACTAAAGGTTACAAATTTTCTACTTATGCAACTTGGTGGATAAGACAAGCCATAACTAGAGCATTGGCTGATCAGTCAAGAACTATTCGTGTTCCGGTTCACATGGTTGAAACTATTGCAAAATACAAACAAGTTTTTAGAAGGCTTTCTCAAGATCTTGGACGAGAACCAATGCCAGAAGAAATGTCTATTGAAATGGGACTTGAAATTGAAAAAATTTATACTATTGAAAAAATTGATCAAAGCACAATTTCGCTTGAAAGTCCGATTGGTGATGAGGGAGATGAAAAATCTACCCTAAGTGATTTTTTGGCTGATGACGGAATTTCTTCACCAGATCAAGATGCTTCTCATGCTATTTTAAGAGAGCAAGTAAAAGATATTTTGAGTGATTTATCTGAAAAAGAAAGAAAAATTCTTGAACTTAGGCACGGTTTGGTTGACGGTATTCAGCATACACTAGAAGAGGTTGGTAAAAAATTTGGTGTGACCAGAGAAAGAATTCGACAAATTGAATCAAAAGCCCATGAAAAAATAAGACAACATCCATTTTCTGACAAACTAAAAAATTATTAATTTTTTGAATTTATAATTTAAATTATATATGACCAAAAAACAATCAAGTGCTAATTTTGACAAAGCATATAAAAATTTAAATAAAGAACAAAAAAAAGCGGTTGATACAATAGAAGGTCCTGTGATGGTTATCGCAGGTCCCGGAACAGGAAAAACCACAATTTTAACACTTAGAATTGCTAATATTTTATTGAAAACTGACATGATGCCGGAAAATATTTTGGCATTAACCTTTACCAATTCCGGTGTTATGGCTATGAGAAAAAAACTTTTGGATTATATTGGTGACAGGGCTTATCGAGTTAACATATTTACTTTTCATTCTTTCGCGGAAAATATTATTCGTGAATTTTCTTTTTATTTTAAAGAATTGGAATACTCAAAAATCATAACTGATTTTCAAAAATTTAAAATTTTAGAAGAAATTATGAAAGAAAATGATTTTCCCGATTTACAATCACCAAATGATCCTTTTTCTAGTTTAAAACAAATTGCCGGTGCTTTAAATGATTTAAAACAAGAAGGCCTATCACCAAAAGATTTATTATCCAGAATTCCTTTATGGGAAAAAGAAATGTTATCTAGTGATGACCTTTATTATAAAAAAAATACTGGCGATTATAAAAAGGGGGATTTAAAACCTTCTGAGAAAGATAAAATTGATACTAAAATTAAAAAAGTAAAACAAATTGCAAATTTTTTTCAAATATATCAAGACAAATTAAAAGAACAAAATTTGTATGATTTCAACGATATGATTTTGTCTGTATTGTTGCAGTTGCAAAAAAACAAAAATCTTAGATTGGATTTACAAGAAAAATATCAATATATTTTGGTTGATGAACATCAAGATACAAATGAGGGTCAAAATAAAATCATAGAGTTTTTGACTGATGCAAAACATCTAAATAAAAGACCAAACCTTTTTACGGTTGGAGACGAAAAACAATCAATTTATAGATTTCAAGGAGCAAGTCTAAAAACATTCAAACATTTTAATAAAATATATAATGATATTATTTATATTAATTTATTGGAAAACTATAGATCTGGTCAAAAAATATTAGATTCAGCACATTCTTTGATCGCTCACACAATACCTGAGTCATTTAAACTAAATTCTAATTTAACAAAAGATCAATTAGTAAAAATTTATCAATTTTCTAATTACAAATTTGAAATGTTATTTTTGGCTCAAGATATTTCTCAAAAAATAAAATCCGGAATAGCACCAGAACAAATAGCTATAATTTATCGTTCCAATAAAGAAATTGAAGATCTAAAGGAATTATTTGTAAAACATAAAGTCCCATATACAATTTTATCTAAAGAGAATTTATTAAATGATAAAAATATTTCTAATTTGATAAATTTATTAAAATTAATAGAAAATCCAATATCAAACGAATACTTATCAAGATCTTTATTTATTGATTTTTTGAAATTTGATCCCTATGTTGTTACAAAAATTTTAAAAGAATTTGATGTTTATAATAGAAATGGCAAAGAATTTTTGTCAGAATTTATTTTAAAAAACGATAAATTAAAAGAGTTTGATAACTTTTTTGAAAAAATTAAAGATTTGAAGGTCAAATCTAAAAATTTAAATTTTGCAGAATTTTTCAAATTATTTTTGCAAGAAACGGGGTATTTGTCTTTCATGTTAAAATCCAATAATGGTCAAGAACAAATCCTAAAAATAGATAAAATATTTGATGAAATAAAAAGACAAATTGATTCTAACAAAAATTATTCTTTAACAGATTTTATAAAATTTGTTGATTATTATTTAAAATATAATTTGGATATAAAATCAGATGATCCAGAAATTGTTGGTGGGGTAAATTTATTAACCGCCCACAAATCCAAGGGTTTAGAATTTGAGTTTGTTTATATTATAAATTCCACAAGAAGTAATTGGGAAAAAAGTAGGGGTTTCTCAAAAATATCTTTGCCAATATCTAGTTTTAAGGGCGATATTGATGATGAGAGAAGATTGTTTTATGTTGCAATGACTCGTGCAAAAAAAGAATTAAATATTTCTTTTTCTGTCACAGATTGGCAAGGAAAAGAAAAAGAAAAAAGTCAATTTGTTGATGAAATTGACGATGATTGTGTGGAAAAAATAAATACCAAAGATTTTGAAAATAAAAACTTAAAAGAAGTATCAAATTTTATTACACATTTTGAAAATAAAAATAAGATTTTAGACAAAGATTATGTTACAAATTTGTTTTTAGAATCTAATTTGAGTGTCACGGCTTTAAATAATTATTTGGAATGCCCAAACAAATATTTATTCAGAAGCTTGATAAAAATTCCAGAAGATTATCAACCTCATTCAGTTTTTGGAAATTTGATCCACAACTCTCTAAAAAGTTTTTTTGTTGAATGCTTTAAATCTCAAAAGATTTTACCGAAAACAAAATTGTTAAATTTTTTCAATCAGAATATAATCAATTCTAGTTTAATCGGTAAAGATTTTAAAAAATATAAAGAAAGAGGAGTATCTGTTTTAGATCAATATTATGACAACCACCATAAAACTTTCTATTTTAATGTTTTAACCGAACAAAGAATAACAAAAAATTTAATATTAGATTCTGGAAAAACCATTATTTTAAGCGGTATTTTGGACAAAATTGAATTTATTGATTCACTTGGATCTGGAAAAATAAATATTGTTGATTATAAAACAGGAAAAACTTTTAAAGAAAAAACAGACAAACAAGAAAAAGAAAACTTAAAAAGACAACTAGTATTTTATGCATTATTGCTGGAAAATTATAAAGATAATAATTTTTCGATAAATCAAATGTATTTAGATTTTGTTCAAAAAAACAAAAAAAATGATTTTGAGAGATTTTATGTTAATGTAGAAGAAAAAGATAAATTAGATTTGAAAATGCAAATTAACAAAATGGCCAAAGAGATATTTTCGGGCGATATTCTAAAACTGGGTTGCAATAAAAAAGATTGTCAGTATTGTAATTTGATAAAAAATTTATAATTTTATCGACGAATTGTTGTAGAATAAATTCTAACTAATTCATTTAGGGTTGTATAAGATTGGGGGCCGGGTAAAATAATTTGACGACCGTCTCTTGTTATAAATATGTTATATGGTGTACCAAAATCTTTATCTTTTTTTGATATGGCCAATCCGTCTTCTATGTGTTTTTGAATTTTAGCATCGTATCTTCCGCTATTTATACAACTCAAATAAAGCTCTTGATTTACATTCATTTTTGAAGCAAGTGTCTGTAAGTCGGCCTCATCAAAATCTATTGGTAGACTTGTATATATTTCATGAATAAAATCCCAAAATGCAGTTGGACCAGAGATTTCTTTTACACATTCTGATGCAACTGATGCTTTTTTTGAAATAGAGTTTTTTGCTTTACCGACAGCTTCTTCTGTTGGAAAATGTCTATATACCCATGCAAAATCACCAGTTTTTGAATAATTGGCTACTAATCTGATTACCGTTGAATGAAATTCTCTACAATGCGGACATTGAAAATCGGAATAATTGATTAGTACAACATTTGCATTTGGATTTCCTAAAACATTATCATCTTCTGATATTGTGTTTATGGAATAAGATAAGCCGGATATTTCGTCCTTAACTTTTATTTTTGTTTGAGGATTATTTTTGTTATTTCTAATCACAACAATGGCTGTGGCAATAATCGCTCCTAATATTATTAAAGATGCACAAAAAAATAAAATTTCCTTTTTTTTCATAATTGATATATTATTAATTAAATTGATTATAACATGGAAATTTTAAATTCTATAATTTTAGGAATAATTCAAGGGGTGACAGAGTTTTTGCCAATTTCTTCTTCTGGCCACCTTATTTTATTTAGAGAATTTTTTTCTAGGCCAAATAGTTATGATTTGGCTTTTGATGCGGTTCTGCAGTTAGCTACAACTTTTGCTATTTTGGTTTATTTTCGTCAAAATCTAACTGATTTGGGCAGAGCTTTTTTGCAGTTTTTTGGATTATCAAAAAAACAATATGATAAAAAAATATTGAATACTCAAAAAACACTTTTGTGGGCCATAATTTTGGGAACAATACCGGCTATTGTATTAGGTTTAATTTTAGAAGGTTCGATGGAGACGATTTTTAGAAATTCAAATATTGTAGCTTTGAGTTTAATTTTTGGTTCTATAATTATGTTATTGGCTGAATTTTATTTTTCTAAATTAAAAAATAAAAATTTTCAAATTAGCAAAAACAAAAGTATAATTATCGGTTTGTTTCAATCGTTGGCACTTATTCCTGGAATGTCCAGATCTGGAATGACAATTTCTGGGGGATTATTTGTTGGTTTGGATAGGGAATTGGCAGTTAGATTTTCTTTCTTGTTATCAATTCCAATTCTTTTAATAACCGGATTCAAGAAATTTTTTGATCTAATATATTCTGGTCAAATATCCATTATTGGTTTTGATATGATTATTGGATCTATCACGGCATTTTTATTCGGTATAATTTCAATTCATTTTCTGATTACTTTTTTGAGAAATAATTCATTAAAATTGTTTATATTTTATCGTCTAATTCTTGCCGCAATTATTTTATTCTTAATTTAATTTTTAAAATAAACTTTTTGTTATTGAATTTTCTTCTTTTTTATTCCAGTCGCTTGTATTTATTGGGACCTCAATTATTTTTTCTGAAATTAAATCTTTGAATTTTACTTTTTTGTTTTCCAAAATATATTCAAAAATATCTTTTGTAATCAAAACATCTTGCTCGCAATATTTTATTACATCATCAATTTTGCCTTGCTTCCACCATTCAACCGCCTGTATGCCGGATGTTATTTTTCCATATCCAAGTGTTCCATTTGCTACAGATTCAAGTTTAACTCTTTTACCGAAAGATTCTTTAATATATTTTAAAATATCAATACTTTTTATAGAATTTAAATTTCCTTGATAATATTTGTTTAAAAGCGGGATGTCAAAATGATCTGAATTATATCCAACTACAAAATCAACCCGTTCAAAAATTGGCCACATTTGATGTAATTGATCTTTTAGGAAACTTTTTATGGAGTTATTGTTTTTTTCATATACAGAAACAACCGCTATTTCAAGATTCATTGGGTCGTCTAATATTATATCTGTTGTTTCTATATCAAAAACTAAATAATTCATAAATTGTTAAGATTTTAATTTAAAATGTTATTTTTTACAAATTCCGCAATCTGTTCGGCGGTAATCTTTTTCTCAGATCCGTTTTTCATATTTTTCATTTTGAAATTTTTGTTTTGAATCTCTTCTTCTCCTACGGCAATGAAAAAAGGAATTTTTAATTTTTCTGCTTTTTTGATTTGATCAGATATTTTTCTTTTTTCATAATTTACAACAACATCAACACCATCTGCCCTAATTTGTTTTGCCAAATTACATGCAAAATCAAAATAACTATCGTCCAGTGTTCCAATATAAATATGTGCCGGAGATATTTTTTGTGGAAGCAAATTTCTAATTTGCAAAGATTCTTTGATTGTTACATCTCCCATACCAAATCCAACAGTTCCTATTTTTTGACCACCATATACATCTAGTAAATTATCATATCTTCCTCCACCAAAAAGAGACCTGCTGTTTTCTGGATTTGTGTCATATATTTCAAATACCAAATCTGTATAATAATCAAAGCCCCTTATCAAAAGCGGTTCAAAAACAACATTAAAAATATTTCTTTTGTTTAATTTATCAATAATTTTGTTTATTAGGGAATTTGGTGAAATTGTTTGATCAAAAGGTTTTCCAATTATTTTAAACATTTGATCATTAAAATCTGCTATTTTGTCTTTTTTATCTAATAATTTTTTGAATTCAAATTCTTTTTGGGAATCTAATTTTAAATCTTTTATAATTGATTGTATTATTTTTCTATCATTTATTTTTATTACAAAATCTTTTTCTGTAAGTCCAAATTTGTGCATAATATCATATGCTATTTCAATAATTTCTAATTCTGCATAAACATTATCCAAACCAAATATATCAACATTTAATTGCCAATGTTCTCGCAGCCTACCTTTTTGCGGTCGTTCATATCGAAAAACATTTGGTATAGAATACCACCTAAGCGGAAAAGATAGCGATTTTTGTTTTTTGGCCACCATTCTTGTGACGGTAGGAGTCATTTCTGGTCTAAGAGTTATTCTTCTGCCACCTCGATCTGTAAAATTGTAGGTTTGCTCCGAAACTATTTCATTACTTGTTTTTCCTTCATATAATTCTGAGTATTCTAATATGGAAGCTGAATAGTGTTCGTATCCATAACTTTGTAAAACAGCATGCCAAACTGAATTTATATAATCCTGAATAAACATTTCATTTGGGTAAAAATCTCTTACCCCTTTATAATTTTCTATTTCTATTTTTTTCATGTGTTAATAATTCTAGCAAAAATAATTTGTTTTTGCTAAAATATTAAACACATGCCAGAAAATACAGTACAAAATTTAAAAAACATCGAATTGCCAATAAGTTCCGGGGCAATGTGGATGACTCTTCTGATTTTGATAATTGTTTTTGTAATTATGTATTTTGTATTTTCATATCATTGGAAAAGTGTTGGAATAGAAGAAAATCCAAAAGTTTTTGCTAGGCCACTTTTTTGGATTGTCTCAGTTTTATTAATAATTGTTATGACTTTATCTGTGGCAGGATTTGAATATTTATGATTATAAAATTAGATAATGATGAACATGTTGTATTTGAGGTCAGAAAACACTGGTTTACTTTTACTTTAGAAATTACTTTATTGGCATTTTTGGCGATTTTACCATTTTTTATAATTGCCATAATAAAAATATTACCTTTTGATTTTTCAATTTCTGCAACTGGTGGAAATATATTTTATTTTTATATTTTTTCATATTTTGCTTGGACATCTATTTTGTGGATATTTGGATTTTTGTTTTGGACAGATTATTATTTGGATACTTGGATAATTACCACAAAAAAATTAATTGATGTAGAACAGCATGGATTATTTAGGAGAGAAATATCAATTATACAATTGGACAAAATTCAAGATGTTAAAAGTGAAATAAGGGGTATTGTACCAACGATTATGAATTATGGTGATATTCATGTCCAATCTGCTGGACAGCAAAAAGAATTTTTAATTCACAATGTTCCAAAACCTGATCAAATAAGACAAAAACTAAATGAAGCATTAAGCAAATACAAAATGGCTTATGTTATAAAAGAGCAGTCTAATAATTTTGAAAATATGAATCAAAATTTTTCTGAACAAAATAATTCTCAAGCTAATTTGAATCAATTTGCAAATACAAATATTGATCAAAACGAAAACAATAATCAAACCCAAAATTTTTCCTAAGAAATAACTCTTATTGGAGCATTTTTAATTATTTCTATTATCTCGTCGTGATTATCTGTTATTGTGTATAAATTTATATCTTCCGAGCTAATTTTTTTATTTTTTAGTAGTTGATTTTTTATAAATTGATCCAAATCATTCCAAAAATATGTTCCAACCAAAATAATTGGAACAGGAGCAATTTTTTGTGTTTGAACAAGTGTTAATATTTCAAATAGTTCGTCCAGTGTACCAAATCCTCCCGGGAAATAAACATATGCTTCTGCCGAAAAAGACAAACAAACTTTACGACTAAAAAAATATTCAAATTCCATGCCGGAAGTTATGTACGGATTAGTATTCTGTTCATTTGGTAGTTTTATGTTAAGACCAAGTGATTGACCACCGGCTTCAAATGCTCCACGATTAGCCGCTTCCATTATTCCAACTGAGCCCCCGGTTACAACTGCATATCCAATTTCTGTAACTATTCTTTTTGCTAAATTCCTTGCATTTATATAATCAGGATCGTTTTCTGGATTTCTGGCAGAACCAAAAAAAGTCACTGTTTTTTCGTGTTTTTTTATAAAATCAAATCCTTGTCTAAATTCTTTTTCAATCACTTCTATTTTTTTATTCAAAATATCGTCTACTTTTTTGACCGTTAGAATTTGATAATGTGGTTTTTGTGTATTTTTTTCATCCATAATATAAAACATTGTAAACTACAAAAAAACCTTTGCAAGTTTACCTTTGCATATTTTTGTTATATTATCTTTTTATTCATGTCGGCAATTCAATTTCAAATAATAAAAGACGGGAAAGAAAATACTGATTTTTTGGGTCGAGCCGGTCTGTTAAATACATTTCATGGACAAATAAAAACTCCAGCGTTTGTAACTGTTGGAACAAAGGCAACTGTAAAATCTCTAACAACAGATCAATTAAAAAAATTAGGAGCTCAAGTTGTTTTGGCAAATACATATCATCTTCATTTACAGCCGGGTTCCAAAAGAGTTGAAAAAGCTGGTGGACTTAATAAATTTATGAATTGGGATGGGCCAAGTATGACAGATTCGGGAGGATTTCAGGTTTTTTCTTTGGGAATGGCTTTTGGAAAAAATATAACAAAAATAACCGCAGGAAAAAATATAAAAAAAGATGGTGTCGTAGAGAATTATGAGGAAGAAATTTTGTTGGATGAATTTACTGATACCACAAGAAAAACTCGTGGCTTTATTCCGCAAAATTTTAAACCAGCAAAAATTGCTGAAGAAGGAGTTTATTTTAGATCTCATATTGATGGTTCTGCTCATTATTTTACTCCAGAAAAATCTATTCAAATTCAAAATGAAATTGGGGCTGATATAATTTTTGCTTTTGATGAATGTACTTCGCCAAATGAATCCGTTCACTATCAAAGAGAAGCTTTGGATAGAACACATCGTTGGGCAAAACAATCTTTAAATTATCATAAATCTCAAAAGATATCTGAAAAACAAGGAATTTTTGGAGTTGTTCAGGGCGGTAGATACGAAGATTTGAGAAAAAAAAGTGCAAAAGAAATTAGCTCAATGAATTTTGATGGATTTGGAATTGGTGGAAGTTTTCAAAAAGAAGATATGGCAAATGCGGTCAGGTGGGTTAATCAAATTTTACCAAAAGAAAAACCTAGGCACCTTTTGGGAATTGGAGAACCAGAAGATTTATTTATGGCAGTTGAAAATGGTTGTGATTTATTTGATTGTGTAGCTCCAACAAGAATTGCTAGGACAGGGCAAGTTTATACATTTGCAGGAAAAATTAATTTGAAAAATTCTAATTTTCAAGATGATTTTTTTCCAATAGATAAAAATTGTGCTTGTGACACTTGTAAAAATTACACTCGTGCATATTTGGCACATCTTTTTCGTTCAGACGAAATGCTTGGTGCGACATTGGCATCTATTCATAATTTATTTTTTATAATCAATTTAGTTAATAAGATGAGAGAAGAATTAATTGGGGGTAATTTTTTAAAATTTAAAAAAAGTTTTTTGAGCGAGTATAAAAATTAGTTTTTTCTTTTTTAATTAATGTGATAATATGTTTTACAAAATTAATTTTATAAAATGTCAAAATTTAAAATCGTTTCAAAACACAAACCAGCAGGTGACCAACCAAAAGCGATAGAAAGTCTATTCGCTGGATTAAAAAAAAATTTAAAACATCAAACACTTTTGGGTGTAACCGGCTCCGGTAAAACTTTTAGTATTGCAAATGTTATTGAAAAATTTCAAAAACCGACTTTAGTTATTGCTCATAACAAAACTTTAGCTGCACAATTATCTCAAGAATTCAGAGAAATTTTTCCAGAAAATGCTGTGCATTATTTTGTTTCTTATTATGATTATTACCAACCAGAAGCATACAAACCAATTACAGATACATACATTGAAAAGGAAGCGATGATAAATGAAGAAATAGATCGCCTAAGACATGCTTCAACACAATCTCTTTTAACCAGAAAAGATGTAATCATAGTCGCATCTGTTTCTTGTATTTATGGTTTGGGATCACCAGAAGAATATAATAAGGTTAATTTTAGAATTGAAAAAAATTTTAAAATCTCAAGAGGTGATTTTATAAGAAAATTAATAAATATTCACTACGAAAGAACAAATTCTGATTTGCAATCAGGAACATTTAGAGCCATTGGCAATATTGTTGAAATAATTCCTGTTTCTGAAAAATTTATTGTTGAAGTAACTTTTGATGATGACAAAATTTCCGAAATTAAAAAAATTAACAATATTAGTAGATCAATAATTGAAAAAGATTTAGAATATTTTTATATTTTTCCAGCCAAACATTTTATTGCAAATGAGCAAATTATAAAAAATGCCATAAAAACAATCGAGGATGAATTAAAAGACAGATTAAAGGTATTAAAAAAAGAAGGAAAGATTTTGGAAGCCGAAAGATTAAAAAGAAGAACAAAATATGATGTTGCAATGATTAGAGAGGTTGGATACTGTAATGGAATTGAAAATTACTCACGACATTTTGACGGTAGATTGCCGGGAGAAACTCCTGATACACTACTTTCATATTTCCCACATAAAAAAGAAAAAATCAAAGATTTAAAAACTGGCAAAGTCATTGAAAAAATAATCCCAGATTTTTTGACAATTGTGGATGAATCACATGTCACTATTCCACAAATTGGCGGAATGTTTGCTGGCGACAAATCTAGAAAAGACACATTAATTGAACATGGTTTTCGTTTACCATCTGCTCTTGATAATAGACCCTTAAGATTTAATGAATTTGAAGAGAGAATTGGTCAAATAATTTATACTTCTGCAACTCCTGGTGAGTATGAAAAAAATAATAGTCAAAATATTGCTGAACAAATAATTAGACCCACGGGATTGGTTGATCCGGTTATTGATATAGTTCCCATAGTTCAAAAAAGCAATCATGTTGGACAAGTAAAACATTTTATTTCAGAAGCCGAAAAAGCCATCAAAAAAGGTGGTCGAGTTTTGGCAACCACTTTAACAAAAAAAATGGCTGAGGATTTAAGTATTTATTTAAAAGATAAAAAACTAAAAGCTGAATATCTTCATAGCGAAGTAAAAACAATTGAAAGAATAGAAATTTTAACAAAATTTCGCAAAGGAGAATTTGATATTTTGGTGGGTGTTAATTTATTGAGAGAGGGACTTGATTTGCCAGAGGTGACATTAATTGGAATTTTAGATGCGGATAAAGAGGGTTTTCTAAGATCAGAAACTTCTTTAATTCAAACTATTGGTCGAGCAGCCAGAAATGTTGATGGTAGGGTTATTTTGTATGCAGATAGAATAACCGGTTCTCTTGATAGAGCAATAAAAGAAACAAATCGTCGTCGAGAAATTCAATTACAATATAATAAGAAAAATAATATTACCCCAAAAACTATTATAAAATCTATTAAAGATATAACAGATCAAATTAATACCGAACACAAAAAGGCTGTTAATATTTTACTAAAACTTGATGAAAAAATGTTAAAAAATAATCCAGAAAAATTATTAAAACAAAAAGAGAAAAAAATGAATGCTGCTGCCAAAAGTCTTGATTTTGAAACTGCTGCTATTTTAAGAGACGAAATAAGACAAATACTTGATATTTTAAATAAAAATGGTAAAGTTTCTGACGGATTGAAACGAAAGTAGGTGCTTTCGTTGATTAGTACAGTAACATTATAGAGCTAAAATGCTCTTGGAGGATAGAAGTGAAAAGAATGATTGTTATGTCTGAACTTTTAAAGCAAATCGAAGATCCGCAATTGGCTTCTTCGGTTCGTGAAATGATGTCTCGCGGAGCGAATGTTCCGTGCAAAATCGCTTACAATATTTGGAAGGATGCACTTTATCGAGTTCCTCAAAGTGGAACTCAAAAGGTCCTTCATGTGATCTTGCGAGGAAGTGCATTGTCCGGAAAAGATAATCAGGGCCAAAGAATTTTTGATGGTCTTGATGAATCTGTTCTGAAAGGACGGGGACTGTCGGTGGTTATTCATAACGGCATCTTGCGAGAGCAAGAACAAGCCGTTTTGATGCTTGATCTGTTGAAATATAGTTCAAGCAATGACATCATTTCAATTGAAATCGATGTTCCGCCACATGTTTGTTTTGCTCGTGCTAAAAAGCGAGCGGAAGAACAGTGTCGTATCGACGACATGGACGAAGAGGCGGTTTGGAAACGAATTCATCGTTACCATGAAGTTGCCCACCTGATTGATCGCGAGGTCAAATCAAGGAATGTGCCAAGGTTTTTGGTAAAAAACAACGGCAACCTGTCGGCAGATGAAACATACAACGAACTGCTTCGACAGATCTCGATATTAAATCGTTTGACCTTGCCCGAGTTTCAATACCGTTTGAAGTCTTACGGTAATGTGCCCAAGCCTGCTGATACCCATGTTGACTGGATGAGGGTCAGGGTGTCATCGGCAAGTTGCACTGCCTAAGCTTCGTCCCCTAAAGCCCGCATATTGTGACAGAATGTGCGGGCTTGTTTTTTTAAAAAAAAATGCGATAATGAATTTCCAATATAACCCTGTCAGCAAAATCAGGGTTTGTATGTTTTTATAAAAAATGTCAAAACAAAATTTTAAAAAAAATAATATAGACCAAGAAAAAATAATTGTTAAAGGTGCCAGAACTCACAATCTAAAAAATATTACAGTTGAAATGCCTAGGCACAAAATGATTGTTTTCACCGGACTTTCTGGTTCCGGAAAGTCTTCTTTGGCTTTTGATACAATTTTTGCAGAAGGACAAAGAAGATATGTTGAATCTTTGTCTGCTTATGCTAGGCAATTTTTAAATAAAATGCAAAAACCAGATGTCGACGAAATAACTGGTCTTTCTCCGGCAATTTCAATAGATCAAAAATCTCGTTCAAATAATCCAAGGTCAACCGTTGCTACAATTACTGAAATTTATGATTATTTGAGAATTTTATATGCCAGAATTGGTAGACCACATTGTCTTGTTTGCGGACAAGAAATTGTAAAATTAACACAAGAAGAAATTTTAAATACAATCATAAATTTAGTAGAAAATATAGAATCAAAAAATTCAAAAAAGGTTTTGAATGTCAAAGTTGACTCCGAAAAATTAATGGTTTTTGCTCCTGTTATAGTTGGGCGAAAAGGGGAGTATTATCAATTGCTTTATGATATGTTGGGAAAAGGATATCAAAAAGCCAAAATAGATGGAAAAATATATTCATTAAGAGAAAGTATTGTTTTATCAAAAAACAAAAAACACGATATTGATATTTTGATTGACGAGTTGTATTTGTCAGATATTAAAAATAAAAAAGAAGGCTACAAAGAAAGACTTTCTGAATCAATAGAAAGGGCATTGCAGGAATCTGAGGGATTACTAAAAATCGTTACCCCAAATGAAGAAAAATTAATTTCTGCAAAATTTATGTGTCCGCATGATGGATTTTCTTTTCCAGAAATAGAACCCAGGTTATTTTCTTTTAATTCTCCATATGGAGCTTGTCAAACTTGTAATGGTCTTGGTACAAAACATTTTTTTGGTAATGATTTGTGTGAGTCTTGTAACGGTGCCAGACTAAGACCAGAAGCTTTGCATATTTTTCTACCAAATACAAAAACCAATATTGTGGATTTAACAAAAATGTCAGTTTCGGAGTGCATAGTTTTTTTTGAAAAATTAAAATTAAATAAAAAAGAACAAGAAATTGCCAAGGTTGTATTAAAAGAGATTACTGAAAGATTAAATTTTATGAATAATGTTGGAATAGAATATTTGACATTAGACAGAAGAGCACACACTTTGTCTGGTGGGGAATCACAAAGAATTCGTTTGGCTTCACAACTTGGATCTGGTCTTGTTGGTGCAACTTATGTTTTGGACGAGCCAACAATTGGTTTGCATTCACACGACAATGACCGTCTCATAAAAACACTTCTTGAGTTAAGAGATGCTGGAAATACTATTATTGTTGTTGAACATGATGAAGATACTATTTTTTCTGCTGATTATTTGGTTGATATTGGACCTGGAGCTGGGGTACATGGTGGAAATGTTGTTGTCGCAGATGATTTAGAAAAATTATTAACCGCAAAAACAAATTATTCAAAATCTTTAACTCTTGATTATTTGAGAGGTGAAAAAAATATAGAAATTCCAGACAGTCGTAGAAATGAAAATCGTGGAAAAATTCAAATTAAAGGCGGAAATATTTTTAATATTAAAAATATGGATGTTGATTTTCCGTTAGGAAAATTTGTATCAGTAACGGGAGTTTCTGGTTCCGGAAAATCATCTTTGGTTTATGAAATATTATATAAAAATTTAAGAAACAAATTTGATCGTAGATACAGAACCGATGTTTTGGAAAATTGCCAAAGTTTTAGTGGGAGCGAATATATCAGCAGAGCAATTTTGATAGATCAATCACCAATTGGACGAACCCCAAGATCAAACCCGGCAACTTATACTGGTGCCTTTTCTTTTATTAGAGATTTGTTTTCTGAAACTTCAGAAGCAAGAGCAAGGGGTTGGAAGGCCAATAGATTTTCTTTTAATGTTAAAGGCGGAAGATGCGAGGCATGTCAGGGTAATGGATATATTGCAGTTGAAATGCATTTTTTACCAACTGTTTATGTTCCTTGTGATATTTGTAATGGTAAGAGATTTATGAAAGAAACTCTTGAAGTCAAATACAAACACAAAAATATTTATGAGGTTTTGAACATGACAGTTGAAGAAGCTCTAAAATTCTTCGAAGATATTCCAGCAATTTACGATAGATTAAAAACTTTAGATGATGTCGGTCTTGGATATTTGGAATTAGGACAATCCGCCACAACTTTATCTGGTGGTGAGGCTCAAAGGGTAAAAATTTCTTCCGAATTATATAGGGCACATTTACAAAAAACAATTTATATTTTGGATGAACCAACCATTGGTCTTCATTATGAAGATGTAAAAAAATTAATTGAAATTTTACAAAAATTAGTCGACAAAGGAAACACGGTCGTTGTAATAGAACACAATATGGATTTGATAAAATCCTCTGATTATATTATTGATATTGGTCCTGGTGGAGGAGTTAATGGTGGAAAAATTATAACAAAAGGAACTCCAGAGCAAGTCGCTGATTCTGAAAAAGGATTTACTTCAAAATATTTGAAAAGAGTATTAAAAAGAAAAAAATAATTTTTTCTAATTATTTTATAAATTAAATTATTTTTTTAAAAAACAATATTTTGTATAAATTATTATAAAAAATAACAAAAATGAATTTAGAAAATTTAAAAAAATACAAATTCCCAAATTCACCCGGTGTTTATTTTTTCAAAAAAAAATCCAAAATTTTGTATATTGGGAAAGCCACATCTCTAAAGGATAGGATTAGAAGTTATTTTTCTAATGATTTAATCAAAACCAGAGGTCCCGCGATTGTTGATATGATTACAATTTCTGACAAAATTGTGTTTAAAAAAACGGATTCGGTTTTGGAGGCTTTAATTTTGGAATCTAATTTAATTAAAAAACATAAACCAAAATACAATATCAAAGAAAAAGACGATAAAAGTTATAATTATGTTGTAATCACAGAAGAAAAAATACCCAGGATTTTGGTCTTGAGACAGAGAGAATTAAAATATAATTTATTTGATTTTAAAATCAAAAAAAGTTTTGGTCCATTTGTTAATGCGGGACAATTAAAACAAGCTCTAAAAATAATTCAGAGAATATTTCCTTTTTTTGATAATCAAAAACCAATAGAAAAATTCAAAGATTTAGACAAAAAAAGAATTAATTTGAATTTTGAAATTGGAATTTATCCAAATATTTTTGAAGACAAAAATTCTCTCAAAAAATATCAAAAAAATATCAAAAACATTATTCTTTTTTTTGAAGGTAAAAAGAAAAAAATTATTTCAAATTTAAAAAAACAGATGTCTGATTTTTCTAGAATGCAAGAATTTGAAAAAGCTCAAAACATTAAAAACACCATTTTTGCTCTTGGACACATAAATGATATTTCTTTGATTTCTGAAGATTTTTCTGATTTAATTTCTAGCAACAAAGATTTTTTTAGAATAGAAAGTTACGATGTTTCTCACACATCTGGTGATCAATCCGTCGGAGTTATGGTGGTTTATCAAAATAATTCCTTACAAAAAAATCTATATAGAAAATTTATCATAAAAAATGAAAATAAAAATGATGATTATGCCGCACTTAAAGAAATAATCACCAGAAGATTAAATCATTCAGAATGGATATGGCCCAACTTGATAATTATAGACGGTGGAATTGGACAAAAAAATATAGCTCAAAATGTCATTGATGAAATTTATAAAAATCAAAATGATAAAAAACCCAAAATTGTATCTGTTGTAAAAAACGACAAACATGCCCCAAAAGAAATTTTGGGAGATAAAAATTTAGTTCAAAAATACAAAAATTTAATTTTACAAATTAATCAAGAAACTCACAGATTTGCAATTTCATTTCACAGAAAAAGAAGAAGTATGTTAAAATAAAATAAATTATTGTTTAATTTTTATTTAAAATGAAAAAGAAAATAGTTGTCATCAGGGGCGGTCCATCAAATGAGCATGAGGTTTCCATGAAAACCGGAAGATCTGTTATTGATGAATTATCAAAAGAAAATGATGTTTTGGATGTTGTTGTAGACAGATCCGGTATTTGGGTTTCTGGAGGATCAGAAACTTCTCCCGAAAAAGTGTGTGCCAATTCTGATTGTGTTTTCAATGCAATGCATGGGGAATATGGTGAAGATGGAAAAGTTCAAAGAATTCTTGAAAATGTCGGAGTGCCATTTACTGGTCCTCAAAAAGCTTCTGCTGCAATTTCAATGAACAAAAAATTAACAAAGGATATTTATCAAAAATTCGGCATAAAAACTCCTATTTATAAAGTTGTGAAAAAAACTGACGGAGATGTACACACAATTGCTATAGATATATTTCGTTCTTTTCCAATGCCGGTAGTTATAAAACCAATTGCATCCGGTTCTTCGGTTGGTGTTTCAATTGCAAGAGATTACAAAAGTTTGGTTGAGACATTAATAAGTATGTTTATTCAATTTGATAATTTGTTAATAGAAGAATATATTTCTGGAAAAGAAGCAACTGTTGGAGTAATAGACAAATTCAGAGACCAAAAAATTTATGCTATGCTTCCTGTTGAAATAAAAATTCCACAAGAAAAATATTTTTTTGATTATGAAGCAAAATATTCTGGAAAATCAGAAGAAATTTGTCCTGGAAATTTTAATAATGATGAAAAAGAAGTTTTACAAAGATATTCTATTTTGGCCCATGATTCTTTGGGTTTGAGACATTATTCTAGAACTGATTTTATAATTCATCCAAGAAGAGGAATTTATGCACTCGAAACAAATTCTTTACCAGGATTAACAAAAGAATCTTTGTTCCCAAAATCTTTACCACCAATTGGCTCAAATTACAAAGAATTTTTGGATCATGTAATAGAATTGGCAATGCGAGATTTGTAATTTATAAAAATAAGCAATCCAAAAATAATTGTGGAAGTTGTTGCCGATAGCATGCAATATGGGCAAATGGATTTTAGAATGAATAATTGTAAATAAACTAACCACACAGAAAACAAAAATGATAATGTGGAAATTGCTAAAGCAATTTTTGGAATAAATTTTATTTTAAAAAATAAATAAATATCTATTAATATTAAAATTAAAAAATAATATATTGCTCCCAAAAGAGAAATTGGAAATCCAAAAATCGTCGAGTATTTACTTGTTGTTACAATGTCACACCTATCAAATAATCCACAAACAACCGGAGCACCCTCATAATGTTTTATTGTTAAATAAACAGTGTCTAACAGGCCTATTACAGCACAAATTATCAATACAAAAAATACTATTTGCATTTTTTTTGAAAGACCAAAATTCATTTTGTGGACCGGACAGGACTTGAACCCGCTACCTCCTCAGTGCAAGTGAGGCGCTCTACCAGGTGAGCTACCGGCCCAAACAAAAACTATTATACAGCAATTATTTTAAAAATCTAGTCCATATTGGTGGATTATTTAAAACTATGCTAAAATATCTATAAATATGATTATTTCATTAATTTTAGTATTTTTAATTTTATTATCTGCCGGGTTAGTTTTTAATTTTCAAAATTTAGATTTGATAACTGTAAAATTTTGGATCATAAGTTTTGAGAGCCCAATTGGTTTGATCATAGTAACTTCATTTATTGTTGGTGTCTTGATTCCGATTTTGATTATGATGCCACCTTTTTTGACAAGAGGTTATAAAATCAAAAAAAAGAATGAAGAAATAGCAAAAATGAAAAAAAGATTAGATGATTCTGCTATAATGTTTGAGTCCGGTGGATTGGGTAATGAGGGTGAGACTTACAAACATAATTAATAAAACAAATTATAAATTTAATTTTAAAAATATGAATTTTTTGATGAAAGCAATGCTTAGAAGGCAAATGAAGGATCTTCCAAAAGATCAGCAAGATAAAATTATTACAGCATTTGAAAAAGACCCAGAATTTTTCAAAAAAATTGCTGAAGAAATACAAGCAAAAATAAAATCTGGAAAAGATCAACAAACCGCCGCAATGGAAGTGATGATGGCAAATCAACATAAATTATCTCAGTTAATGAAATAGAGTTTTACACATTATTTTATTTTTGACTGTTCCCAATAAATTCTTATAATGTTATAATTTGTTGGTTATAGAGTTTTATTAAAACAATATTAGATTAATTTAAATATAAAAATATGAAAAAAGGTTTTACATTATTAGAAATGTTATTAGTTATAGCAATAATTGCTATTCTGGCAGGTATAGTTATTGTCGCCATAAATCCAGCAAAACAAATTGCTGATGCAAATAATGCTCAGAGAAGATCTGATGTTTTGGCGATCTTGAATGCAATTCATCAATATGGAATTGATAATGCTGGTAATTTAAGTTTATTAAATATATATGATGATGATTCTTATTCTGATACAGATCAGGCCATACAGGGCTGTGTTAATGATGGAACGGATGCATCGGACTTGGAATCCTACCTGGTTTCAAGTTATCTTTCTGCAATACCAACCGATCCGGATGTTTCAAATAACAACGGACAATATAAAGTTGTAATCGATTCAGGTAATGGAAGGGTTACTGTATGTGCCCAAAATACACAAGGCCCCGACGGATCAATAGTTTCATCTGACTATATTGGTGTCACAAGATAGTCAAAATCTTCTGCCTTGCCTGTTTTAGTTTGATTTAAATTATTTATTTTTAAAAAAAGTACATTTCAAAATGCCAACAGAAGAGCTAAAAAAAGTTTTATTAGATAGCCAAACAGTTTCTTTGGTTGATTTTGAAAATGCACAATCTATTGCTGATAAAGAAAAGGTTTCTATTGAAAAGGTTTTGGTAAAAGAAAAAATTATTTCAGAAATAGAACTTGGACAAATAATCGCAAAACATCTCGGTTTTCCTTTTGTGGATTTAAATCACGAAAGTATTCAAGACAATTACTTGTCTTATATGCCAGAATCGGTGGCAATTTCTCAACAAGCACTTATTTTTTCAGAAGACGAAACAACATTCAAAATTGCTACCACAAATCCAACAAATTATGAACTTGCCAAAAATCTAGAAAAAATAGTTGGCAAAAAATCACAAATGTATTATGCCACTCCAACCTCTATTGAAAAATTTCTTTTATTTTACAAAAACAATTTACCACAAGACTTCAGGGACTTTGTGGAAGATTTTAAAAAAACTGCAAACGATGAAATAATTGTAAAAATGGTAAATAGGGTAGTTTCATATGCTTATGAAAATAAAGCATCTGACATACATATTGAACCATCCGTTTCTGATGTTGGAATAAGGGTTCGTGTTGATGGGCTTTTAAGAAGGGTGGCAACATATCCTTTAGAACTTCATCCAAAAATAGTTTTTCTTATAAAAATAAAATCTCATCTAAAAACAGACGAACATGGAATGACTCAAGACGGTAGATTTTCTCATTCAGTCGGAAAAGAAAAATTCGATATTAGAGTTTCTATTTTACCAGTCACAAACGGTGAAAATATTGTTATGAGAATTTTATCAGAAAAATCTCGTAGACTAACACTTGAAGAACTTGGTTTGATGCCAGAAGATTTAGAAAAAATAAAAAAAATAGTTTCTCGTCCAAATGGAATGATTATATCAACTGGTGCTACTGGTTCTGGAAAAACCACAACTCTTTATGCCATATTGCAATTGGTTGATAAGAAAAAATTAAATGTTGTCACGATAGAAGATCCTGTGGAATATGCCATGGAAGGAATTCAACAGATTCAAGTAAACGAAAAAAAGAATTTAAATTTTGCAAACGGACTTAGATCTATTGTTCGTCAAGATCCGGATATGATCATGGTTGGAGAAATTAGAGATGATGAAACTGCTTCTATTGCTATAAATGCCGCACTTACAGGCCATGTTCTTTTTACAACACTTCACTCAAATGATACTGCAACCGTTTTTTCTAGACTTTCAGAATTAAATGTGGAAAAAACTCTTATTGCAACATCGGTTTCTGTAATTATTTCACAAAGATTAGTTAGAAAAGTTTGTCCGTATTGTAAAGTTTCAAGAAATGCAACAGAATCTGAAACAGCTTTTATAAAAGCAAATCCAAATTTGGAATCTGTTTTGAAAAATGAATTTAAGGATAAAATGATAGACCCCAATAATATTCATTTTTATAGTGGTGCTGGATGTGCAATGTGTGGCAATACAGGTTTTCTTGGGCGAACTGGTATTTTTGAAGTCTTGGAAATGAATGATGAAATTAGAAAGATGGTTGTAGCAGGTGAAATATCACAAAACATCAAAAAATTTGCTATTTTGCAAGGAATGAAGACTTTGGAATATTGGGAATTGTATCATTTGATTTCTGGAACAACGACATTAGAAGAATTATTAAATCCAATAGCATAAAATTATGTCATCAAATTTTTTAGCTTTTCAAGTAGAAATAAAACCACAAGAACAAATTGATTTGGCTCGTGATTTGGCAGTATTATTGAAAAGCGGTATTACAATAAATGAATCTGTTAGAATGTTAAGAGAAGAGGCAAGATCTGCTGCGATGAAAAAACTTTTGGATGAAGTTATAATTGATCTTGAAAAAGGAAATCCTCTTTCAATTACATTACAAAAAAGCTCTGTTAGATTAAAAAGTGTTTTTATTAGCATGGTCAAAGCTGGTGAGGTTAGCGGTAGTTTGGTAAATAATCTTTTGTTTTTGGCTGATTGGATGGAAAGAAATTTACAATTAAAAAGAGATATAAAATCTGTAACTTTATATCCAAAAATTGTACTTTCAGCAGCAATTTTGCTTGGTTTTGGACTTTCAATATTTATTTTACCAAAACTTATTCCAATATTTACAGGTATGAAAATCCAATTACCATTGGTAACAAGAATTGTCTTAAATACCGCAACTTTTTTTCGAGATAATACAAAAATGATTGCTTTGGGAGTTTTATTATTTATTGTTTTTATGGTTTTAATTTCAAGATGGATTCCAACAAGAAGAATTTTGCAAAAAATTTATTTGAGAACACCTTTTGTCGGCCCACTGGTTCGAGCATATGAATTGGCCTTATACTCACAATTAATGCATATACTTCTGAAGTCTGGTCTAACAATAAATGAATCTTTTGATATTGCTAGTATGGAAAGTAAAAATATTCCATATCAAGATTCTTTTTTGATTATAAAAGAAAAACTTATTCAAGGAGTTAGTTTGTCTGAATCAATTTCAACATTTGAAAATTTATATCCACATAATTTTAGAAGCATAATTATGGTTGGTGAAAAAACTGGTACAATAGAAGGTTCTTTTGAAAATTTAGCAGTTTTTTATGGAAGGGATATCAACACTAGAACAAAAAATTTACCTACAGTTATTGAGCCGATATTACTTGTTTCAATTGGTCTTATCGTGGGATTAATTGCTCTATCAATTATTCTGCCAATCTATTCTTTGTCTGGCAGTCTAAGATAGTTTAGTTTTTTTAAAAAAATGATCAAAATTATCAAAAAAAATAAAGGATTTACTTTATTAGAAATAATGATTGCTGTTCTTTTGATGGTTTTGATTGCTAGACTAACTATTCCTGCCACAATTGAATTTTATAATTCACAAATTACAAAAAGTACTGCCGATGAAGTTTTTTCAACTTTAAAAAAAGCTCAAGCATTTGCTTTAACTCGTCGAGGAGATAGTGGCTATGGTGTTATTTTTAATCCCAACAGTGAAGATTTTTTTGTACTTTTTAGAGGTGATTCTTATAACCCAAACGATTCAGTAAATGAAATTTTTAATTTGTATGGATTGAGTGTGGAATTTTTGCCACCTACACCCAATAATAATTCTATTTATTTTGAAAATGCAACAGGATTTCCAAATTGGACAGGAATTATTACTTTATCAAAAGGAAATGTTTCTGAACAAATTTCTATTTGTGAAAATTCTGGCTTGGTAGAATTTGGTAATAATTGTGTTGATGATATTGTACAACAACCATAAATTAAAATGAAAAGTATTCAATTTACAAAAAAATACAAAATCACAAATCGTGGATTTGGAGTTTTGGAAGTTTTATTTGCAATTGCTTTTTTTACAATTGGTATGATGGGGGTAGCAATTTTTATGATTGATATATTGGATACCTCAGAAAATTCTTATAATCTAAATCAGGCAGTTTTGCTTGCCGAAGAGGGGCTTGAAGCAGTCAAATCAATTAGAGATATAGATTTTGCATCTCTGAGTGATGTTAATGATTACGGCATTTACTTTGATGAGTTGAATTCTCAGTGGGTTTTGAGCAACAATGAACAACACAAAAATATTCAAATATCGGATAGTAAAACTTTCACCAGAACAATTTCTATTTCCGGGATTGGTGATATAAAACAAATTCAGAGTAAAGTTACTTGGCCAAAGAGGGTTGGACAAAATGGAGAAACTATTTTGACAACATATTTATCTAATTGGAAAATGGTTCAAGAAGAACCGACACCAGAACCTGAACCATAAAAATTTATGTTAAAATAATAAAATGTTTTTACTACAAAATAAAAAAAATAAAATTAAACAAAATTCAGGACTTACTATTTTGGAATTTATAATTTATTTTGCAATTACACTTGTAATGTTGGCTATAATTGTTCAAATATCCATAAATATTTTTTCTGGTAGAGAAAGAATAAAAGCTCATCAGGAACTGAACAGAAGCGGACAAAATGCCATGAATGCAATTGTTGATGCTATTTTGGATGCCGATGAATTTGTTGGTGCTGGTTCTTTTGATGATTAGACATAAAAAAATAAAAAAAAATGCAAGAATTTATTAAAAACATAAAAAAAGATAAAAAAATAAAAATAAATTTTGTTTTATTTTTTTTCGTATTAATAACTGTGTTTTTTAGTTTTTTTATTTCTACTAATAGTGTTTTTGCCGCAGATAGATATTGGGTTGGTACAGAGGGTGGAAGTGTAACGGATTCTGCCAATTGGTCTACTACTGCAAATTCCTGCGGAGTTGGTGGTGGTGCTAGTGTGCCAAACACATTAGATATTGCTTATTTTACTTCTAGTTGTACAAACACTGCCAATTTGACTGCTAATTGGTCTGTTCAGCAAATAAACATGTCTGCTGGAACGTTGAATGTTAATACACACTCTTTAACCACCTCAACACATTTTACCCAATCAGGTGGCACTTTCAACGGTGGTTCTGGAAATATTTTAATTACTGGAGTATTTACTTTATCTGGTACTGGAATATTTAATGCTCCAAATTCTGTCGGCAATATTCAATTTAATAATAATTTTACCAATACTACCGGTGGAACATTCAATCACAATAATGGAACCGTTGTTTTGGCTGGGGCCCATAGAACAATAGATGTAAATTCATCTTTAACATTTAATAATTTAACAGTAAACCGAACACCCGCCACTGTTCTAACTATTGCTACCGGTGACACACTTAATGTTTTAAATACATTTACTCATTTGAGCGGTACAATATCTGGTGCAAATATAAATATCTTTGGTAATGCAAATTTTTCTTCTGTTGATGCTAGTGGAACTGCAAATATATCTTTAATTTCTGACGGAACGGTAAATTCAAAAACTATTACTATTAATAATGCAAATTTATCAAATATTATAATAAATAATTCAAACATTTCTATTGTTTATTCGGGAAATAATAGATTTCAAAGTTTAAATCTTCAGGCTTTTAATGGGTCTTTTGATGTGGGTTCCGGCAATTTAACTACTACCGGCACTTTCACCCAATCAGGCGGCACTTTCAACGGTGGTTCTGGAACAGTCACTATCACCGGAGCATTTAATCTTTCTGGAACAGGAATATTCAATGCTTCAACTGGAACAACTCAATTTAATGGAAACTTCATCAATACTACTGGTGGAACATTTAATCATAGTGGGGGCACAGTAATTTTTGGTGGAAGTTTTACAACCATTGATGTAAATTCAAATTTGGAATTTAATAATATTACAATAAACAAGGGTGCTAGCAATCAGTTAGTTACAATATCAACAGGAGACACACTTATTATAAACGGAAATCTGATTATTAATCAGGGTGGTTTTAGTGCTGGTACGGTAAATTTGAAGGGTAATCTATCGTCCGGGGAAAATTCTTGGGCTGGTAGTACAAATCTTAATATAATTAATGATGGAACAACCAACCCAAAAACTGTCAATTTAAACGGCGGCGGTCTACCAAATCTAATAATCAATAATCCTCATGTTTCAATATCAAGTAGTGCTAACACCACAATAAGTAGTCTGAATCTTCAATCTTTTAATAGTTTTATTATTAACTCAAACAATTTAAATGTTACCGGCACTTTCACCCAATCAGGCGGCACTTTCAACGGTGGTTCTGGAACAGTCACTATCACCGGAGCATTTAATCTTTCTGGAACAGGAATATTCAATGCTTCAACTGGAACAACTCAATTTAATGGAAACTTCATCAATACTACTGGTGGAACATTTAATCATAGTGGGGGCACAGTAATTTTTGGTGGAAGTTTTACAACCATTGATGTAAATTCAAATTTGGAATTTAATAATGTTTCTATAAATAAAAATGCCACTAATAATTATCTTACCATTGCGACAGACGACACTTTAATTGTTAATGGAAATTTGAATATAATTAATGCTGTACCAAATTCTGGAACAATAAATCTAAAGGGTAATATTACATATACTATTTCTATAGCAAGTAATACAAATTATATTTTTTCTGGTAGTAATGTTCAAAATTTGAATCATGCAAATTCAACCGCACTTACTACTGGCACAGTCACAATTTCAAATACAAACGAAGAGGGGTTAAAATTAAATTCTAATGCGGTTATTAATAATATAATCATTACAAGCGGATCCACTTTTAATCTAAATGGTTATAATTTAACTACAAACAATTCTTTTACAATTCAAAATAATGCAACTCTTATTTTGACAGGAAATGAAACACTTTCTCATAACCCAACAATTGAATTTGATAGTACGATAAAATATACCGGCAATCAGGATGTTAATTTTAACATAAAATCAGACTGGACTTACGGTAATTTAACTATTGAGGGAAATGATAGTAATACAGCATTTTTTGTTGCAGAACAAACTACAACCATAAATAATAATTTGACAATAAAAGGTCAAGAAAATTCTCTTTTAAAATTAAGATCGACAGTTGGTGGCACTCAGTGGAATATAGATCCAAAAGGAAATAGAGAAATTCAATATGTAGATGTGAAAGATTCTAATAACATAAGCGATATCGCAGTTAATGCTTCAAATAGTACAGATTCCACAAATAATACTAATTGGACTTTAACATCTTTGGCACCACAACAAATATTGATTTCGGCTCACGGCTCACAAATAAGAAACATACAATTAGAAAGCGATGTAATAACAAATCAACCACTTGGTGGAGCATTTAGTTTATTATTAGAAACTGCTACCACAACCCTAAATTCAATATCTTTGGAATACACAGGATCATTATCAAAAGAATATATTTCAAATGTTTTATTGAGACATTATCAAATGTCCGGCTCAAATTCTTGTCCAATAGAAATGCCGACACAAGATATTTTTGATTTTGGAAACAGCTCTTCTTTTGAAGACAATAGCAATATTATAAAAATAACAAGCAACCCTGGTGTAGAATTTGGTAGTAACAATCGTTTTTGTTTATATCCTTTTTATTCAATAAATACAGGAGATCAACAAAGTATAATGTTTGCCGGACAATCCATAAAATTTATTATAAATAGCACAAGCAGTATAGAAATTGCAAATAATGATATAGAAATAAAATTTTCTGGTTCAAATCAAAATTCCGCATCAATTTTCGGCTCTACTATTATCGGTCAATCTGGTGTTTCAACTCTTACCCTGAAAAAAGATGATATTCAAACTATTTTTTATGTTAAAAATGGTGTTTTGTATAAAAAAATAGGAAGTGATCAGGAAGTTAGATTAACTTCAAATACTGTAAATGTTTTGGCGGTTAATTTTAAAAACTTAACAGCAGAAGGACAATCCGGATTAATTCAAATAGAATTAGTGTTACAATATGTTGGACCAAATAGAGATCAGAATGGCCCAAGACAATATTTCAAGACAACAGTTAATATTAGAAGATAAAACATGAAATTAAAATCTTATAAAATAAAAAAAGATGGTTTTGTGGCATTAACTGCAATTTTATTAGTTAATGCAATATTACTTTTTGTTGTTTCTAGTTTGGCATTACAGGTTATTGATGATGCTCAAGTTTCTTCCGCAAATGAACAATCAAAAATTGCAAAATATTTGGCAAATACATGTATAGAACATGCCCTGATGGAATTAGTAAATGATCCAACAACAACAGTTTCAGACGACACCGTTTCTGGTATAGATTTAACATTTCAGACTGATGAAGAGTGTAATTATTCTATTTCGGGAAATTATCCAACAAAAACTATTCGTGGAGAAAGCTCATTTGGTGATCAAAACTTTACTGCCAAAATAGAAGTTGTCGTTTCCACAACCACACCACAAGTTGTTATTGAAAGTTGGAACAATTTCGCTAACTTTTAATTTGTTTTAATTAAAAATTTGTTATAATAAAAAAATGGAATCAAAAATACAACCACAAAAACAACAGAATTTACAACCAAATTTTAAAAATCCATTCAACACTTTTTTTAGAAAAAGAATTGACACTGCTTTTGGTATGGATATTTCTGATACTTCAATAGAGTTGTTAGAATTTAATGCATTTTTTTCTCATGCACCAAGATCTTGGTCTCGAGTTTTATTAGAAAACGGAGTTGTTGAAAGGGGAAAAATTTTAAATAAAGAAATTTTGGAACAAAAAATAAAAATTTTACTTCAAAATGCAAAACCCAGAAAAACTTCAACTAATAGAGTTATTTTGTCTTTACCAGAAGCACAGGTTTTTACTTGGGGAACTGCCATGGACAAATCTCTTTCAGATTCAGAAATCAGACTAAAAATTTTGGAAGAGGCAAAAAAACATGTTCCACTTGATTTCAAACAAATTTATTGGGATTATACAACTTATAATATTCCCAAAAAACAACTTCAATATGTGACATTTATCGGGATTCAACAAGGTGTTTTGAATGATTATGTTGAGGTGTGTCATCGACTAGGTCTTGAGGTCGTAGAATTTTCTTTGGTGTGTATGTGTATGGGAAAAGTTTTTTTGCCTCCAATTGATAAAGATACTCATGTTGTGCTAGATATTGGTGGTGAAAAAAGCAACATTACTATTTTTGAAGGAAATAGTTTATTGAAATTATCAACAACAGTCTCTATTGCCGGAGATTCTTTTACAGATGCTATTTCAAATGATTTAAAAATTACAAAATTAGAGGCAGAAGAAATGAAAATAAAATTTGGTATTGGAGAATCTGCTCAAGGTGCTTACAAAAATTCTATTACAAAAATAGTTGATAATTTATTAGAAGAAGTTAGGAATAGTATAAATTATTATGAAAAAAACTCTGGCGAAACCGTAGATGCAATATATTTATCTGGCGGCAGTTCAATGATGGTTGGGCTTGAATCTTATATAGAGCAAAAACTTGCCATAAAAATTCAGCAAATAAATCCACTTTCTTTTATTGTAAAAAGTAAATTATTTGAAAATGAAATAAATCTAAAATTATTTATGGGAGCAGTTGGTCTTGCAATGATTGGAATCACAAAAAATACCAATTTATTTTCTTTTAGAAAACAAATAAAAATTGACGAAAATAAAATGAGTTTTTGGAAAATAATCAAAACTGGCAATTTTGATAGTCGCAGAATGATTTTTGCTTATACACATCTGGTGTATGGAGGACTAACTTTTTTGGTTTTAATACTAACTGCTATTTTTACTTGGATGTGGATGAATTTGGAGGTGTAGTTATTTTTTTTGATTCTAAAAACCATAATTAATCTTGCAAAACTTGAATTTTTTTTAAAAAAGAGGCATTATAAAACTCATGTCAAAACTAACCATCGGAATAGTTGGATTACCAAATGTTGGAAAATCAACACTTTTTAATGCTTTAACAAAAAAATCTGTTTCTGCCGAAAATTATCCTTTTTGCACAATAGATCCTTCTGTTGGAATAGTTCCTGTTCCGGATGAAAGACTTTGGAAATTATCCGAAATGTCAAAATCTGAAAAAACAATTCCTGCGGTTGTGGAATTTACAGATATAGCTGGTTTGGTCAAAGGAGCTTCTGCAGGAGAAGGTTTGGGAAACAAATTTTTATCACACATCAGAGAGGTTGATGCAATTGCTGAGGTTGTTAGAATTTTTGAAGATGACAATGTTATTCATGTTCATGGAAAAATAAATCCGCTCTCAGATATAGAAGTTATAAATCTAGAATTAATTTTGGCAGATAGGGAAACTGTCACAAAAAGACTTGGTTCAGTTGCAAGAGATGCAAAAAGTGGCAAAAAAGAAGCAGTTTTGGAAAAAGAAATTTTGGAAAAAGTCGATAAAATTCTGGAGCAAGGAAAAATGGCAAATTCTATTGATTATTCAGAAGATGAAGAAAAAATTCTAAATGGTTTGCATTTGTTATCCATAAAACCAATTTTATATGTTTTAAATAAAAAAAACGGCGGAAAAAATTTGGACGAAATAAATGACGAGCGATTCACAAATCTCATAAATTTTTTTGAGAATTCAAAATCAAATTATGTGATAGTTGATGCAAATTTTGAATCAGAAATAAAAGATTTTTCAGATTCAGAAAAAAAAGAATTTAGACAAGGAAATTCTACTGAATATGGAATTGATGAATTAATCAAACAAAGTTACAAAACTCTTGATCTTATAACTTATTTTACAACTGGACAAAAAGAAACTCGTGCATGGACTACAAAAAAAGATTCCACAGCTCCGATTGCCGGAAAAGCAATTCATACCGATTTTCAAGAAAAATTTATCAGGGCCGATATAATTTTTTGGCAAGATCTTTTATCTGTTGGTTCATATGCCAAGGCAAGAGAAAGCGGGCTACTTAGAACTGAGGGTAAAGAATACATTGTTAAAGATGGTGATGTAATTGAGTTTAAGGTGTAGTATTATATTATTCAAATGAAAGATTCTTATAATCACAAAGAAATAGAGCAAAAATGGCAAAAATTTTGGCAAGAAAATAAAGTTTTCAAAACACAAAACGAGGTTTCTGGTAAAGAAAACGAATATATTCTTGTCGAATTTCCATATCCATCTGGAGATTTGCATGTTGGCCACTGGTATGCTTTTTCGGTAACTGATATTTATGCCAAATTCAAAAGATTTAATAACAAAAATGTTTTATTTCCAATAGGATTTGATTCTTTTGGTTTGCCGGCCGAAAATGCTGCCATAAAAAGAAAATTAAATCCAAAAACATGGACTTACTCAAATATAGATTCAATGACCAAGCAAATGATTTCCATGGGTGCATCTTTTGATTGGGATAGAAAAGTCGTAACTTCAGATCCAGAATATTACAAATGGACACAGTGGATTTTTACAAAAATGTTTGAGAGGGGCTTGGCATACAAGAAAAAAGCTACTGTTAATTGGGATCCGATCGACAAAACAGTTTTAGCTAATGAACAAGTTTTGCCAGACGGAACCGCTGAAAGATCTGGTGCCAAAGTTGAAAAAAAAGAAATTGAACAATGGTTTATAAAAATAACAGATTATGCAGATATATTATTTGATGATCTTGATAATTTAAATTGGCCAAAAGAAATTAAAGAAATGCAAAAAAACTGGATCGGCAGAAATGAGGGTGTTGAATTTGAATTTGATATAAAAAATTTCTCACACAAAATAAAAGTTTTTACAACCAGACTAGACACAATCTTTGGTGTTAGTTATGTGGTTTTAGCCCCAGAACATAATTTGATAGAAGAACTGATCAATAACTCAAAAAACAAATCTGAAATAATTTCATACATAGAAAAATCAAAACAAAAAAATGAAATAGAAAGATCTTCTTTGCAAAAAGAAAAAACCGGTATTTTAATTGATGGTGTTTTTGCAATTAATCCAATAAACAAAGAAGAAATTCCTATTTTTGTCGCAGACTATGTTTTGGCAAATTATGGAACAGGAGCCGTGATGGCTGTTCCCGCACACGACCAAAGGGATTTTGAATTTGCTCAAAAATTTAATTTACCCATCAAAAAAGTAATTCAATCAAAAAATTCCACAGAACAAAATGATTGTTTTACAGAAAAGGGTGTTTTAACTAATTCACAAGAATTTAATGGATTAGATTCAGATGATGCTATCAAAAAAATACTTCCAAAAGTTAGTGGGGAATTCAAAAAAACATATCGTCTAAGAGATTGGTCTGTTGGTCGTCAAAGATATTGGGGTTGTCCTGTTCCGGTTGTCTATGATCCTAAAGGAAATCCTCACCCAATTCCAAAAGAAAAACTTCCTTGGTTATTGCCAGAAGATGTTGATCATACCCCAACCGGAGTTCCTCCTTTGGCAAAATCAAAAGAATTAAAAGAAAGAACTGAAAAAGAATTCGGAAAAGGCTGGACACCGGAAATAGAAACATTAGACACTTTTATTGATTCTTCTTGGTATTATCTAAGATATTTAGATCCACATAACGATGAAAATTTATGTGATTCTCAATTATTAAAAAAATGGATGCCAATCAGTTTTTATTCTGGCGGTGCCGAACATACCACATTGCACCTTTTATATTCTAGATTTTTTTATAAATTCCTAAAAGATATTGGTCTTGTTTTTGATGATGAACCATATCTTAAAAGATTAAATAGGGGGATAATACTTGGTACAGATGGTAATAAAATGAGTAAATCAAAAGGAAATGTAATCAATCCCGATTTAATTGTTGAAAAATTAGGATCAGACACCGTCAGAACATATCTTGCATTTATTGGTCCATACAATGAAGCCGGTTCATATCCATGGGATACAAACGGTGTTGTTGGGGTTCGTAGGTTTTTGGAAAAAGTTTGGAGAATATCCCAAAACAATATTGCTGAAAATTCTTCAGATGAAGTTTTGATTGAAATTAATAAATTGATTCAAAAAACCGAAAAAGATTTTGGTAATTTAAAATTAAATACTATTGTTGCCCAAATGATGTCTTTTGCAAATGTCGTTGACAAAAACAAAATTTCAAAAGAAGATTTTTCAAAATTTATTGTAATTTTATCAAATTTTGCTCCACATCTTTGCGAAGAAATTTGGCAGAAATTGGGTAATAAAAACTCAATTTTTGATCAAGTTTGGCCAAAATACGATGCTTCTATGGTTGAGATTCAAAATATAACAATTGCTATTCAAATTAATGGAAAAGTTAGGGCGGAAATTGAAATTAAAATTGACGAAGAAGAAGAAATCATAAAAAATAGGGCTTTAGAAAAAAAAGAAGTTCAAAAATGGATTGAAAATAAAGAAATTAAAAAGTTCATTTACATAAAAGGTAAGATAGTAAATATCGTCGCAATTTAGTCAAAAAACCACACCTTGACAAGATTATAAGCAAATGCTACTCTATTTAAAGTTTAAATAGATATTCGTTATTTTATTAAAAAAAAATTTTATAAAAAATATGATAAAACTTAGTTTTCAACCAAAAGAAGTGACAAAAAAATTAATTTCTGGATTATCACAGAGATCAAAAGATGTTTTGTTAAAAAGATATGGACTTTCAAAAAATACCGATAGATTAACCTTGGAATCAATCGGAAAAGAATACAACATAACTCGTGAACGAGTTAGACAAATAGAAGAGCACTCTCTTTCTTCTATTAGAAAATCTGATGCATATAACGAAACTATTCCTGTTTTTGAAGAATTAAAAGGTGTAATAGATGATCTTGGTGGTGTAGTTTCCGAAGAGGATTTATTAAATCATTTATCATTAAATGAAACCATTCGAAATCATATACATTTTCTATTAGTTATAGGTGATCATTTTGTAAAATTAAAAGAAGACGATCATTTTAATCATAGATGGTCTGTAAATACAAACTTGGCTTCATCAATAGAAGAATCCATAAAAAAAATCTACTCCAATTTAAAAGATGACGACATAATACCCGAATCAGAATTGATAAAATCTTTTCTAAATCATGTCCAGGAAATATCTGAAAAATATAAAAGAGAAGAGGTTGTAAAAAGATGGTTGAGAATTTCAAAAAAAATTGCCCAAAATCCTCTTGGAGAATGGGGAAAAATAGAATCACCAAATATAAATGTTAAAGGAATTAGAGATTATGCTTTTTTGGTAATTAGAAAACACGGCTCACCAATTCACTTCAAAGAATTAGCCGATCAAATATCGAAAGTTTTTAATAGAAAAGCACATGTCGCAACATGCCATAATGAATTAATTAAAGATGAGCGATTTGTTTTGGTTGGCAGAGGACTTTATGCATTAACTGAGTGGGGATATTCTCCGGGTGTTGTTCGAGATGTTATAAAAAATATTTTACAAAAACACGGTCCACTAACAAAAGAAGAAATAATTGAAAAGGTTTTAAAAGAAAGATATGTAAAAGATAATACGGTTTTGGTAAATCTACAAAATCAATCTCATTTCAAAAAAGACAAAAGCGGAAAATACACACTAGTAGTCTAATATAATTCAAAAATATTTTGTTTTTTATATTAAAATGTTATAATTTTTTCAAATGAACAGTTTTGATATAATACAAAGATTAATAGAATTTTTGATTTTGATTTTGCCTATATTTTTACCAATTATTTTGACTGTTATATTAGTCAATATGTGGATAAATTATGCCAGAAATAGATTTTTAGCAGATCAGGAATACAAAATACTTAGAATTGTTCCACCAATGGACATATTCAAAACACCTCTGTCTATGGAGTTATTTATGAATGCACTTTCTCAAACAGTGGGAGAAGCAACACCGATAGACAAATACTGGAAAGGAAAAGTCAGACCTTGGTTTTCATTAGAAATCGCCTCAAACGGTGGAGATGTTGGATTTTATGTTTGGACCAGAAAAAATATGGTTGGATATCTTCAATCACAAATTTATGCTCAATATCCAGGAATTGAAGTTTTTGAAGTTGAAGATTATACAAAAAATGTTGATTATAATGATTCCGATTATTCTATTTGGGCTACAGAATTTGAATTAACGGCACCAGATCCTGTTCCAATAAAAACTTATGTCGATTATGGTTTGGATAAAGCATCAGAAGAAGAAGAAAAAACTGATCCAATAACTCCAATGTTGGAATTTATGGGCTCAATAAAGCAGGGAGAATTCGTGTGGCTTCAAATAATAGTTAGATCACACAAGAAAGAAGATAAGGATCCAACAAAATGGTTTGGTTTAACAGATAAGTGGAAAGATGATGCAAAAGATCTAATTAAAAAGATACGAGAAGATTCAATGGTGGAGGTTGAAGCTGGGGAAGGTACAACAAAGGTTCCTTTAGCCACAAAAGGTCAAATCGATAAAATAAATGCAATAGAAAGAAGCATTTCAAAATTACCATTTGATGTTGGTATTCGAGGTATGTATGTTGCAGAAAAAGATGTTTTTGATCCTGTAAATATTGCCGGTTTGGCTGGAGGATTTAAACAATATAGCTCAAGTGAATTAAATGGTTTCAAGCCCGGAATCAAAACAGGTTTTGATTATTGGTGGGAAGATCCTACAGGAAACAAATTAAAAGCGATCAAACAAGAAATTTTTGAAGCTTATAGAGAAAGGGGTTATTTTTTCAGACCATTTTTTGGCAGAAAAAGAAAACATTTTATTTTAAATAGTGAGGAATTAGCGACAATTTATCATTTTCCAGGAAGTGTGTCTCATACACCATCACTACAAAGAGTTCACTCCAAAAAAAGCGAGGCACCAGCAGATTTACCTATTTAATATAAATAAAATTTTAAATGTCAGAGAACAATAATTTCACAAGTAAAATATCAAATTCTTATTTAAAAAAAATCAATAATATTATTTTGTTTTTTTTAGCTATTTCAATCTCGATAACTCTTTGGTTTTTTTATTTTATAAAACCACCAACAAATCTAACTTTTGAAAATCAAGAAATTAAAATAAACATAGAAAGGGGTCAATCTACAAGAAAGACCGCATCAATTTTAAAAGAAAATAATTTAATTAGATCAGAAAACTTTTTTAATATAATTATTGCTATTAGAAATAAAAAAATCATTAGCGGTGATTATATTTTTAATCGTCCAGAAAATCTTTTGTCAATTGTTCAAAGACTTGATACTGGTGAATACAGAATGCCGGTAGTTAGAATTACTTTTTTTGAAGGTATTACCGTCAATCAAATTGCTCAAGAGATAAAAAATAAAATACCGGATTTTGATTATCAAAACTTTTTGAATTTGGCAAAAGATAAAGAAGGTTATTTATTTCCAGACACTTACGATTTTAAAATAAATACTACTGCAGAAAATATTTTGGATGTTTTTAATAAAAATTTTGAAAGAAAGATTGGGGAAAATCAAAATATTATAAATAATTCAAAATACAGCTTGGAAGAAATTATAATAATGGCTTCTATTATAGAAAAAGAAGCTACCGCAGAAACATTTCAAGAGGTATCAGATATTTTATGGCACAGAATAGAAATAGGAATGCCCTTACAGGTTGATGCTCCTTTTGTTTATTACATAGGAAAAAGCACATTTGATTTGACAATGAGTGATTTAGAAGATAATCATCCTTACAACACCTATAGAAATACCGGCTTAATACCAACCCCTATTGGTAATCCCGGAATAAAATCTATCTTGGCTGCTGCAAATCCAAGAAAAACAAAAAATTTATTTTTTTTAACTGGTAGAGATGGTAAAATGTACTTTGCGACCGATTTGGATGGGCATAGAAGAAATAGATTTTTGTATTTGGATTAAAAATAAAATTCTGCTATAAATTAAATTATGAAAAAAGTATTTGTCGGATTATCTGGAGGAGTTGATAGCTCCGTTTCGGCTTATTTGTTAAAAAAACAGGGATATAATGTTGTTGGTGTCTTTATTAAGGTTTGGTATCCAGAATTTGTTGCATGTAATTGGAGGGCAGAAATGAGAGATGCAATGAAAGTTTGTGCCAGATTGAAAATACCATTTTTACTTTGTGATTTAGAAAAAGAATACAAATTGGGTGTTTTTGATTATATGATTGAAGAATATAAAAACGGCAGAACTCCAAATCCGGATGTAATGTGTAACAAAGAAATAAAATTCAAATCTTTTTTAAATTTTGCAATTCAAAATAATGCTGATTTTATTGCAACTGGTCACTATGCTCAAAATTATAAAAATTCTGATGAAAAATTTTATTTAAAAAAATCAATCGATCAACAAAAAGATCAAACTTATTTTTTATGGAATTTGAATCAGGATATATTAAAAAGAGTTCTTTTTCCAATTGGTCATTTAAACAAAAAAGATGTCAGAAAAATTGCCGGAAAAGCGAACTTATTTACTGCGGATAAAAAAGACAGTCAGGGACTTTGTTTCATTGGGCATGTTGATATGAAAAATTTTTTAAAAAATTATATAGAAATCAATCCCGGAAATGTTGTCGATAAAAAAGGTAATGTAATTGGAAAACACGAAGGAGCAATATTTTATACCATTGGTGAAAGACATAATTTTGATATTTTTCATAAAAAAACAACAGACAAACCGTTTTATGTTATTGATAAGGATATTTCAAAAAATATTTTGATTGTTGCCGAAGAAAAAAATGATGCTAGTAAAGAAAGAATTTTGATTACAAATTTAAATTTTATAAATAAACCATTGTCAAAATTAAAAAATATAGAAGCTGTTTTCCGATATAGACAAAAAACACAATTATTTAAAATAATTGGTGGAGATTTTGAAAATAATATAGAACTTGAAAATAATGCAAATGAAGAAGTGCCGACCTCGGGTCAGTCAGCGGTTTTTTATGATGGGGATATTTGTCTTGGTGGCGGTATAATAAATTAGTTGATATAATTAAACATTATGAACAAAAAAACATCATTTTCAATTTTAGCAGCAATTGTATTATTCTTTTTAGCATCCTCTATCTATGTCTATTATAAAAATAATAAAACAGAACAATATTCAAATGACAGACAAAAGGCAATAGAAGATTTGATTCAAACCCCGTCTGAAACATTAAACATAAAACAGCAATACAAAAACGGCAAGTACACAGTAGCCGGTTCTTTTGAGGTGCCAAATCCCTGCTACTTGCACAATGTTGAAGTTATAAAAAAAGATAATCTGACAGAAATAGCTATTACTTATTCACAACCAGATTCTGATAATGTTTGTATTCAGGTTATAGATTCAAGAAATTTCAAAATTTCTTTTGATGGTGATTTGGATGAAAACATAATAGCCACAATTAACAATCAAATTGTCAGATTAAATGTTTTTGAAATTGGTGAAGATGAAAATATAAACGAGGTGGATATATACATAAAAGGTTAAAATGTCTGACAATATAAAAATACTAAAATCTAACGGCCAACTGGAATTATTTAATAGAGAAAAACTTAGAAATTCACTAAAAAAATCTGGAGCATCTTCTATTTTGGCAAATGAAATTTCAGATAAAATCGAATCTGAATTAAAAAACGGCATTGAAACTTCAAAAATATATAAAAGGGCTTATGAAATTTTAAATCAAAAATCAAAAAAAACCGCCCTTAGATACTCAATTCGAAGAAAACTATCAGAACTTGGTCCAACTGGTTTTCCTTTTGAAAAATATATAGCAAAAATAATGAATGCCAAAGGGTACAAAACCCAAACAGGAATTATGCTTGTGGGCAAATGTATTGAGCATGAAATAGATGTTTTGGCATATGATATTGATGATTTACTTTTAATTGAGGCAAAATATCATAATGAAATAAACACCAAAACAGATACAAAAGTTACCTTATACATAAAAGCTAGATTCGATGATTTGTCCGAACAAGAATTTTTAATTGAGGGTAAAAAAAGAAAAATGACAAATGGTTTACTTATTACGAATACAAAATTTACCGAAAATGCCAAAAAATATGCCAAATGTGCCAATTTGGATTTGATAAGTTGGGATTATCCAGAAAAGGGAAATTTGTACGAATTAATAGAATCAACCGAAATATATCCTGAAAAAGATTTAGATTTGCTCAATTTTAAGTAGTAAAGTAATATATAAAAAATATGGACTCAAGAGAGATAAGAGAAAAATTTTTAAATTTTTTTAAACAAAGAAATCATTCAATTATTGATTCAGCATCAGTTATAACCAAAGATCAAAATAATCAAATAAATTCAACATTATTTGTTAATGCTGGTGTGCAACCAATAATTCCTTTTATCTTGGGAACAGAAATTGCCCCAAACACAAAATTGGCCAGTGCTCAAAAATGCATTAGAACAGTAGATATTGAAGAGGTCGGCGATAATACACATTTAACTTTTTTTGAAATGTTAGGTAATTGGTCTATTGGTGATTATTTTAAAAAAGAAGCAATAAAGTGGAGTTTTGAATTTTTGACTGATTCCAAAGAAGGGCTTGGTTTGGATAAAAATAGATTGTATGTCACAGTTTTTGCTGGAGATGAAAATTCTCCAAAAGACACCGAATCATTTGAAATTTGGAAAAATTTTCTACCAGAAAATAGAATTTATTTTAAAGGAGCCGATTCTAATTGGTGGCCAGCAGTAAAAAATTCCAAAACAGATACATGGACAGGTCCCACAGGCCCCTGCACAGAAATGTTTTATGATGTAACCGGAACATTGGGAGACTTAACAAAAGAGCAATTTGATTTGGCTGATGAAGAACAAAAAATTGTAGAAATTTGGAATGATGTTTTCATGCAATACGAAAAAGATAATGGAAAAATAATAAAAAAATTATCAAAATTTGCTGTAGATACCGGAGCTGGTCTTGAAAGATTGTCGGTGATTTTAAATAACAAAAAAAATGTTTACGAAATAGACTCCTTTTCTGAAATTATAAAAATAATAAAAGAAAATTCATCAAATTATTTGGATTATTCAGCAAAAATAATAGCCGACCACATCAAAGCATCTTGTTTTTTGATTTCTGATGGTGTTATACCAACAAATAGCGACCGGGGATATGTACTGAGAAAATTAATTAGAAGAATGATTATTCATTCTGACAAAATATCTTTTGAAAAATATGATTTGATTATTGACTCTATAATCAAATATTACAACCAAATATATCCAAATTTGAACATTTCAAATACAAAAGAAATAATAAATCAAGAAATATCAAAATTCAGAAAAACTCTAAAAGATGGTATCAAAAAACTTAACAAAATAATTGAAACAAAAGAGCAAATCGAACCAAAAGTAATATTCGATTTATATCAAAATTATGGTTTTCCAATGGAAATAACCGCTGAAATATTAAAAAATAATAATTTATCATTTGATTTGCAAAAAGCAAAAGAATTTTTTTCCGAACATCAAAAATTATCCCGTTCAAATTCCGATAAAAAATTTAAAGGTGGTTTGTCTGGTGACACTGAAATAGAAAAAAAATATCACACTGCAACACACTTACTTCATCAAGCACTAAGAGATGTCTGCGGTCTTGATGTTAGTCAAAGAGGTAGTAATATAAATTCTGAAAGACTGAGATTTGATTTTTCTTATAATCAAAAAATATCAGATGAGCAAAAAAATAAAATAGAAGAAATTGTAAATAATAAAATAAAAGAAGCCCTACCAATTAAATCAATAACATTACCGAAAGATTTGGCCGTAAAAACGGGAGCTCTTCATTTTTTTGATCAAAAATACCCAGATGAAGTTAGTATATATTATATTGGCAACGATCTACAAACTGCTTACTCAAAAGAATTTTGCGGTGGTCCGCATGTTTCAAACACAAAAGAATTGGGGCAATTCAAAATAATAAAAGAAGAAGCTGTTTCATCTGGCACAAGAAGAATCAAGGCGATTTTGCAATAAAAATAAAAGATATAAACAATAAAACTTTGCCTAAAATCTTTTTAAGTTTTATAATAAAAACAAATGTTTATTTCTCGTAATAAAAAAATATCTCCCAAATTAAAAATTGTATTAGATTTTCGAAGTGCTAGTGTTGGTGGTGCTATTGTTATTGAATCAAAAGAAGATAGACCAAAAGTAATATATACAAAAAGACATTATGTAGAAACAGAAATGTCATTTGATCAAAATGTTTTTATCAAAAAATTAATAAAATCTTTTGATTTGGTTTTAAAAGATATCAAAGAAATAGGAATAAAAAACAATTCAAAATATCAAAGCGAAAATTCAGTTTCCGAAGTTTTTTGTTGTTTTTCCTCACCATGGTACAAATTAAAGTTAAAAAATTTTAATTTTACACAAGACAAAAAAACAAAATTTACCGAAAAAACTCTCAAAAACCTACTCGATAAAAACAATACAGAAATAACATCAAAAGAATGCTTAATCGAAAACAAAATACTTTCAGTTAGTCTAAATGATTACGAAATTTCAAATCCTTTTGGAAAATATTTTGAAAAAGCAAAAATATCATTTTATGAAGGTTATATTTCAAAAAAACTATCTGATTTAATTATCAAAAAAATAGAAGATGCTTTTTTACCAAAAAAAATATCTCTAAATTCACATCCTTTTGTTATTTTATCTGTAATAAAAAATACATTTCCTTCAACTGACAGTTTTGTTTTGATTGATATTGGTGGCGAAACAACAGATTTATCTTTATACAAAAATTCTGTACTAAAAAGTGTGGTAACCTTTCCAAAAGGTAATAATTTCTTTATTAGAGAATTGATCAAAAAATACAAAATCGAACAAAAACAAATATTCTCAGAAATTGAATTGTTTTATGATAAAAACATGAACCAAGAAGCATTTTCAGAAAAAATTAATTTTTTAAATAGTTTAAAAGATCAATATATATCAGAAATTTCAAAATTTATGGAAAAAAAGTGGATTAATGAAATAACTCCCGGCATAATCTTTTTAACAACCGATTTACAAATAAGTGAATTTACCCAATCAATTTTAAAATCAAAAGATTTTTACTTTAAAACCTTAAAAATAAATTCTGAACCAATAATTCATATAATAAATCAAAAAAACATACCTGATCTTTGTTTATATCAAGATGATATAAACAAAGATCCTCTGATTTCGATTATTGCAAATTTTTCAAATTTTTTAGATAATTAGTATTAATTAATTTTTTCTGTTAAAATAAACAAAATATGAATGATAATAATTTTTTACAAGATGTAATACCACCAAAACAAAAAAGATCAATTAGGGATATTCCGGTTCCGCCAAGAAGAAGACCGGTTATTTTAGAAAAAAAACCGACAAAATCATTAAAAAATGATCATATTGTTCAGGAATTAAAACCAAAAACCCCAATTACACCACCATCTGGTTTTGTAAAAAAAGACATTCCATTAGATGAAAAATATCTAAATGAGTTAAATGGCAAAAATTACAAGAAAGGCAAAAAAATAAAAACTTTTTTAATAACCTCATCTATTGTAGCTATTTTGGCCATAGTTTTTTTTATAATTTCTTTTTTAGAAAATGCAGTAATCAGTATAGAACAAAAAACAGTTGAGGCTTCAATAAACAAAAGTATTCCAATCGCTGATATCACAAAAAATTCAAATCAAAATGTTTTAGGTTATCGATTAATAGAAATCTCAAAAGAATTAACAAAAAATATACCAGCAGAAAAAGAGGAATTTGTTCAATCAAAAGCAAGTGGAACCATCACTATTTTTAATGAATATTCGGACAGACCACAAACACTTATTCGCAATACAAGATTTGAATCTCCAAACGGTTTAATTTATAGAATACAAGAATCAATTACTGTTCCTGGTTATAGAATAGTTGATGGAAACAAAATACCAGGTAGCATAGATGCGGTTGTTTTTGCGGACGAAAACGGAGAAAAGTACAACATAAACTTGGTAGACTTTACAATCCCCGGTTTCAAAGGACAAGAACAATTCAATTCTTTCTATGCAAAATCAAAAACCCCAATGACCGAAGGGTACAACGGAATTAGGAAAATTGTAGATTCAGAAGTTCTAAGCAGATCATCGCAACAATTAATTTCAGAACTAAAATCGGCACTTATTTTGGAGATAACTAATCAAATATCAAAAGAATTTATAGCAATATTTGACGATAATTCTTTTGTTTTTAACAATGTAAGACAGACAAATTCTGCAGACGGTAGAAGTGTAGATATAAGTGTTGATGGAAAATTAAGTATAAAAGTATTTAATAAAATAGCACTTTCAAATGAAATTGCAAAAAATACAATTATTGATTATCGTGTAGGTCAAGATGTTTTGATACAAGATATAGATTCAGTAATTTTTACAATAAAAAAATTAGAAGACTCAACCAATTTGCTTAGTAGCGAAACAATAGATGTAAATCAAAATATGACTTTCGTCTGGCAAATTGATATAGAAAATTTTAAAAAAACAATGGCAGGAAAAACAAAAAATGATCTTGGTTTGGTCCTATCAAATTTTCCAGCAATAACAAAAGGATCTGCTACAATTTCTCCTTTTTGGAAAAAAACTTTTCCGGTCGATATAAAAAATATTAATTTACAAATAACTAATAATAAAAATTGACAAACTAATCATAATTTTGTTATTATATTTAACTGAATTTTAATGGTAGATAAAAACAACGAAGATCAAGCTGAGGGAACTGTAATAGAGGCTTTGCCAGAAGCCATGTTTAAGGTTGTCCTAAAAGACGGAACAGAAGTCTTGGCTTATCTTGCGGGAAAAATGAAAATGATGCGAATAAGAGTTTTAATAGGCGACAAGGTTTTAATGAAATTAGATCCTTATGGCGGAAAAGCTCGAATTTTTAGAAGATTATAACAAAAATTTATGAAAATAAAATCAGCAATAAAAGCAAGATGTAAAAATTGCAAAATCGTAAAAAGAAGAGGCAATCTTTACATAACTTGCAAAAATCCAAGACACAAACAAAAACAAGGTTAATAAAATACATAACCCTTTACTTTTTGTTTAATATCTGTTAAATTAATCAAACTATACGAAAAATACAAAAATGAGAATATTAGGAATAACCTTACCAGAGGACAAAAGAATAGAAATGGCTTTGACTGTAATATACGGAATTGGCATATCTACTTCAAAAAAAATCTTAAAAAACTGTAATATAGATTTAGGCAAAAAAACAAAAGATATTACACAAGAAGAAGAAACAAAAATCAGACAAGAAATAGAAAAACTAAAACTAGAAGGAGATCTGAAAAGACAAATTGCTAACAATGTAAAAAGATACAAAGACATTCAATCATATAAAGGTAGTCGTCATGCAAAAAGATTACCAGCAAGAGGACAAAGAACCAAAACAAACTCCAGAACTGTTCGTGGAAATGTTAGAAAAACTATGGGATCTGGTAGAAAGGCAGTTGAAAAGAAATAAAAATAAAATAATTTTAAAATAAAAATTTATGGGAAAAAAAAGAATTGTAAAAAAAACAGAGAACTCAGATGACTCATCATCAAAGTCTTCTGCTTCCGCCAAAAGATTATCCAAGAAAAGAATAGAGGCGGGTATTTTATATGTTAGATCAACTTACAACAACACAACACTTTTACTTACAGATCTAAAAGGTAATGCTATTGGAGCATCTTCAAGCGGGGCTCTTGGTTTTAAGGGTGCAAAAAAGGGAACTCCTTTTGCTGCCTCAAAAGCCGCAGAAGTTTTGGCAGAAAAAGCTGAGCAGGTCGGAATGAAAAAAGTTGATGTTATCATAAAGGGTGTTGGCTCCGGAAGAGAGTCTTCAGTCAGAAGTTTTATTAGCAAGGGAATTCAATTAAATAGTTTAAAAGACATGACCCCGGTACCACACAATGGACCAAAACCACCTAAACCAAGGAGGGTATAAAAAATATTATGAAAGTAGGACCAAAATATAAAATTGCAAAAAGATTAGGAGCGGCTGTTTTTGAAAAAACACAGTCTCAAAAATTTATTTTAAGAGCAGAAAAAAAAGGATATTCAACAACCGGAGTTCATGGAAAAACCAACTTTGGAACTCAGGTTTTGGAAAAACAAAAAGTTCGATACACTTACGGAATTTCAGCTACTCAATTATCTAATTATGTAAAATCAATAGTTAGATCAAAAATAAAACAACCAGAAGCAAAATTATTTGAATTACTAGAAAGAAGACTTGATAATGTAGTTTTAAGATCAGGATTGGCAACAACAAGATTTCAAGCCAGACAAATCGTGACTCATGGTCACATGAAAGTTAATGGCAAAAAAACAACAGTTCCATCTTTTCAAGTTAAAAAAGGTGATGTTGTGACAGTAAAAGAATCAAACCGAAACAAACCGCTTTTTGCAACATTCAAGGACAAAGAAAAAGATATGACACCTCCATCTTGGATAAATGTTGATAACAAAAACTACACAATTACAGTTTTGGCGGATCCGCAATACAAGCCAACAGAATTGGCTTTTAATTTGGGAAATGTAGTGCAGTTTTACAAAAGGTAGTTTGCTTTTATTCTTTTTTTCTAGTATAATTTTTATACTGAAAAAACGAATAAAAAATTATTAATTAATTTAAAAAGTATTAAAAATGATAGACCACAATATTGCTTTGCCATCAAAGCCAAAAATCGTTATGGAAGAAGGGTTCAAAGGTGTGTATGAAATAGACGGTTTGTATCCTGGATACGGTCACACATTAGGTAATTCACTAAGAAGGATAATACTTTCTTCTTTACCTGGAGCAGCAATTGTCGAATTAAAAGTAAAAGGTGTTGGGCACGAATTTGCAACAATTGAAGGTGTAAAAGAAGATTTAATATCCATAATTTTAAATATTAAAAAAATAAGACTGTCTCTTGAGGGAAATGAGTCTCAAACAATAACAATAAAAGCTGTTGGTCCAAAAAACATAACAGCAAAAGATATTGTTGCACCAAGTCAAGTTTCAATAAAAAATCCAGAGCAACACATTTTTAGTTTAACCGAAAAAGGTAAAACAGTTGAAATGGAATTAAAAGTTCAAAATGGTCTTGGATATGTTCCAAAAGATCAAATTAAAAAAGACAGAGTTGAGGTTGGAACAATAACTTTAGACGGAATATTTACTCCAATTAGAAGAGTAAATTATGAAACAGAGAATATGAGAGTTGGTGATAGAACTGACTTTAATAGATTGAGAATAATGATAGAAACCGATGGTACAATTACACCAAAATCTGCACTAGAAAAATCAATTGAAATAATGATTACTCAACTAAAATCTGTTGTTGGTTTTAAAGAAGAGGTTGAAACAAAAGTATTACAACAAGAAGATTCTAACAAAAATTCAAAATCAGAAAAAGAAGATGGTGATATGGAAGATTTTCTAAAAACAAGAGTAGAAAATTTGAATTTATCATCAAGAACTATAAATGCTCTGTCGGCAGCAAATATCAGAACTGTAGGTGGTTTGGCTAGAAAAAAAGAAGAAGACATCTTAGAAATTGATGGTATGGGAGAGAAGGGTTTACAAGAAATCAAAAAAGTTCTTGGTGAGCATGGTTTAATTTTAAAATAAAGGGCTTTACTTTTTATCAAAAAATTGTTAGTGTAATTTGCTATGAGACATCACAATAGAAACAAAAAATTAGGCAGAAACAGGGACGGAAGAAGAGCTCTTCTAAAGTCTTTGGCATGTTCTATCATAAGAGATGAAAAAATCAAAACTACAGAAGTAAAAGCAAAACAACTACGACCTTTTATTGAAAAACTTGTTACAAAAGCAAAAACTGATTCTGTGGCGAACAAAAGACATGTTCTTTCTGTGCTTGGAAACAAAAAACAAACTCAAAAACTTTTTTCTGTTGTAGCCCCAAAATACAAAGAATTTAAGGGTGGTTACACAAGAATTACAAAATTACCTAATAGACTTAGCGATTCAAGTAAAATGGCATTAATTGAATTTGTATAAAAAATATGAAAATAATAGACGCAAAAGACAAAACAATAGGAAGAGTTGCATCACAAGTTGCAAAAATGTTAATGGAAAAAGATTCCGCTAGTTATACACCAAACAAAACTTCAACTCAACAAGTTCAGATAATAAATGCATCTTTGGCAAAAATAAACTTTAAGAAAAAAATAGAAAAAGAATATACTAGATATTCTGGATATCCAGGTGGAATAAAATATCAAACATTAGGTGACCTTATTTCAAAAAAGGGTTATGGGGAAGTTTTTAGAAAAGCGGTTTATGGAATGTTACCAAAAAACACTTTAAAAAATCAAAGAATGAAAAATTTGATAATAAAAGATTAGAAAATATGACAACAAAAACAGACAACAAATACATAGAAGGTATCGGTAGAAGAAAAACCTCGATAGCAAGGGTTAGAATGACACCTTCAACAAAAGAATCAATTGTAATAAATAACAAATCAGTCGCTGATTATTTCAAAACAAACGAATCTCAAAAAATCGTTTTTTCTGCACTAAGAGATCTGGAAATTTCAGACAAATTTGAAATAGTTGCAAAAATAATAGGTGGTGGAATAAAATCTCAAGCAGAAAGTTTTAGATTAGGGCTTTCCAGAGCGTTAGTTGAATACAATGAAGAATTAAGAAAAAATCTAAAAAAACTAGGATATCTAAAAAGAGACCCAAGAGTAAAAGAGCGAAAGAAATTCGGATTAAAAAAAGCCAGAAAAGCACCACAGTGGTCAAAGAGATAGTTTTTATTATAAAACTTTTAACTTTAACCAAAAATGTCTGACGACACAAATCAAAATAATATAAAAGATGAAAATCTTGAGGATGTTTTTTATGAAAAAGAACAACAAGATCTAGAAGATTCTGGATCTGATTCTTCAAATTTATTAAAAAAAATAAAAGATCTTAAATCAGATCTTGAGCAATGCAAAAAAGAAAAACAAGAGTATTTGGATGGTTGGCAAAGATCTCAGGCTGATTTTATAAATTTTAAAAAAAGATCAGAAGAAGACAAAAAAAATTTAATTAAATATGCAGTTGAAGATTTCATAATACAACTCTTACCAACAATAGAAAGTTTTGATCAAGCTTTCAAAAACAAAGAAGCATGGGAAAAAGCACCTCCAGATTGGAGAATTGGAATAGAATTTATTCACTCTCAACTGGTAAATGTTTTAACAGAAAATGGAGTTAGTGAAATAAATCCGGAAAATCAATTTTTTGATCCAAAAACGCATCATTCAATAGAAAATGTCGATGTGGAAGAAAAAGAAAAAGATGGTAAAATAGTAGAAGTAATTCAAAAGGGATACAAATTGCAAGACAGGGTCATAAAATATCCGACAGTTAAAGTTGGCAGGTTGAAAAATTAAATTATTAATTTTTAATAACAAATAAAAAATATGTCAAAAATAATAGGTATTGATTTGGGTACAACAAATTCAGCTGTAGCGATTGTCGAGGCAGGTCAACCAGAAATTATAGAAAATTCCGAAGGAAATAGAACAACACCTTCAATTGTGGCAATATCCAAAAACGGAGAAAGACTGGTTGGTCAATTAGCAAAAAGACAGGCAGTTACAAATCCACAAAATACTATTTTTGGTATAAAAAGATTCATAGGTCACACATACGAAGATCCGGCAGTAGAAAAGGATAAAAAAACAGTACCATTTGAAGTTGGTAAATCTGACAACGGTGGTGTTGTTGTAAAAATGGGAGATAAAAAATACAGACCAGAAGAAGTCTCTGCGATGATTTTACAAAAACTTAAAACAGATGCTGAAGCAAAACTTGGGGAAAAAATAACCGAAGCAGTTATAACTGTTCCGGCCTATTTTAATGATTCACAAAGACAAGCCACAAAAGATGCTGGAAAAATAGCAGGTTTGGATGTTAAAAGAATAATAAATGAACCAACCGCTGCGGCATTGGCTTATGGTTTTAATAAAAAGAAAGATGAAAAAATTGTAGTTTTTGATTTTGGTGGTGGAACTTTTGATATATCAGTTTTGGAAGTGGGTGATGATATAGTTGAAGTAAAAGCAACAGACGGCGATTCTCACATGGGAGGAAAAGATATTGATCAAAAAATAATAAAATGGATTTTGGAAGAATTCAAAAAAGATTCTGGAATTGATATTTCAAAAGATCCTCTAGCATTACAAAGATTGGATGAGGCGGCTGAAAAAGCAAAAATAGAACTTTCCAGTGCAACCGAAAGTGAAATAAACATACCTTTTATAACATCTGATTCAAGCGGTCCAAAACACTTATTACTAAAGTTAACAAGATCAAAACTTGAAGAACTATCTTCAGAATTCATAGAAAGATCAATTGAAATAACAAAAAGGGCAATGGATGCTTCACCTTTTAAAATTACAGATATTGATGAAATAGTTTTGGTTGGCGGACAAACAAGAATGCCAAAAATACAAGAAGAGGTCAAAAAACTTTTCGGAAAAGAACCGAACAAATCAATCAATCCAGATGAAGTTGTGGCACTTGGTGCGGCTATTCAAGGGGGAATTTTACAAGGAGATGTAAAAGATGTTTTGTTGCTTGATGTTATACCACTTTCTTTAGGAATTGAAACAATGGGTGGTGTTGCAACAAAATTAATTGATAAAAACACAACAATTCCAACAACAAAATCTCAAATTTTTTCAACCGCAGCAGATAATCAAACTCAGGTTGAAATACACATTGTTCAAGGAGAAAGAGCAATGGCAAATGACAACAAATCTTTGGGTCGTTTTATTTTAGACGGAATACCGCCGGCACCAAGAGGAATGCCTCAGGTTGAAGTTTCATTTGATGTTGATGCTAACGGAATTTTGAATGTAACTGCAAAAGACAAGGCAACAAACAAGGCCCAATCAATAAGAATTGAGGCAGGTTCTGGGCTTTCAGAAGACGATATAAAGAAAATGCAAAAAGATGCCGAAATGCATGCTGAGGAAGATAAAAAGAAAAAAGAGCTTATCGATACAAAAAATTTATCAGAACAGATGATATATACAGCAGAAAAAGCAATAAAAGATGCCGGAGACAAAATAACTTCAGAAATCAAAAAAACTATTGAAGATAAGATAAACAATCTAAAAGAATTAAACAAAAAAGACGACATTGAATTAATCAAAAAAGCTAGTTCAGAACTATCAGAAGAAATGCAAAAAATTGGCCAGCACATAAATCAACAACAAAATAACTCGACAAAAGAAGAAGAAAAAAAAGATGATGTTAGAGATGCTGAGGTGGAAGAAAAAGAATCAAAAAAAGATGAAAATAAATAATGAACAAAGATTACTACAAAATTTTGGGGATAGACAAAAATGCCTCGAAAGAAGACATCAAAAAAGCATTTAGAAAATTAGCACATCAGTATCATCCAGACAAAAAAGATGGTGACGAAAAAAAATTTAAAGAAATAAACGAAGCATACAATATCTTATCGGACGACAAAAAAAGAGCTCAGTATGATCAATTCGGATCTGGATTTTCTGGTTTCAATGGAAATAATAGTGGTTTTTCTGGTGCAGATTTTGGGGGTTTTGATTTTTCAAATTTTAGTCAAAATTCTCAAGGTTTTGAATTTGATATAAACGACATTTTGGGAAGTTTTTTTGGTGGCAGGGGATTTTCAAGAGCAAAAAAGGGTTCTGATATTTCAGTTAGTACCGAAATAAGTTTTAAAGAATCAGTTTTTGGAGTAGAAAAAGATATAAAAATAGAATATCAAAATATATCAAAAAAAGAAAATATTTCTATAAAAATTCCCCCAGGAATAGATAGTGGCGAAATGCTTAGAGTTAAGGGTCGCGGTGAGCCAATAAGTGATGGCTATCCAGGAGACTTATATGTAAAAATTTATGTCAAACCACACAAAAATCTGACCAAAGAAGGAGTTAACATTTTAACATTACTAAAAATCAAATTGACAGAATCAATTATTGGAACAAAAAAAGATGTTGAAACTGTGGACGAACAAATTATTTCTGTAAAAATTCCACCAGGAATTAAACACGGTGAAATACTTAGAATCAAAGAAAAAGGAGTTCCAACAATAAACGGTCGCAGAGGAGATATGTTTATTAAAATAGAAATAGAAATACCAACAAGGTTATCCAAAAAAGTCAAAGATGCACTAAAAATGTTAGAAGATGAAGGCTTTTAATATAAAATAAATAGTGTATAATATTATTGATGAAAAATTTTGCTTTTCTGTCTTTGGACATTATAATAATTATTGTAACAATAGCAATTTTGACTTTTTTATTTTTAAAAGGCAAAAAGGGGATTCTAATTTCTTTAATTTTTGCCACATATCCAACAGTATTAATATTTAAAAATTTTCCATACATAGAATTCACAAACCAAACCATTGAGCTTGTATTTCTTTTGTTAATTTATATATTTATATTTTGGATATTAAATAAAAGTGTTTCTATTGGAAATTATTATTCAACATCTTTTAGAAAAATAGTAGACTCAATTTTATTATCAACTAGTTATATTATTTTGATAATAAGTTTACAAATAAATTCTTTACCAATTCTCAAAAACATCTACAACTTTTCTACAAACACCACAAAAATTATTGCGGATATTCCTTACGGATTGGCACTAATTATTCCAATAATTTTTATTTTATTAATTAACAAAAGACAAAATTAATGAATCAGATACATCTTACAATTTACATATTATTATTTCTAATTTTTGTATATTTATCATACAAACAATATCATTATAAAAAAATAGAAGAGGAGGCTAATCTTAAAATAAAAGAATATAATGAAAAATCAAAAAATTTAGAATTACAAAAAACAAATTTTGTTTCTATAGCATCTCACCAATTAAGAGGACCTTTAACTGTTATACAGGGATATGTTTCTATGATTTTAGAAGGTGATTATGGAAAAATTTCAGATGAAATAAAGGAGTCACTAGAAAAGGTAAATTCTTCTTGTGACACATTAAGTTTTTTAATAAACGATTATTTGAATGTTTCAAAAATAGATAAAGATGAGCTTGGTTATATAATAGAAGATGTAAACATTAACAGATTAATAAACAAAGTTTTCTGTGAATTTGAGCCAGTAGCCAAAAAAAATCACCTATCTTTATTGTTGGATTCTCGTATTGATTCTAATATTTTTATAAAAGCAGATCTAAACAAAATGCATCAGGTTTTGTCTAGTTTGATAGATAATGCGATAAAATATACCCCAAAAGGAAATATCAAAATTTCTGCAAATCAATCCGATGATTTTTTATTTATAAAAATAATTGATACTGGTATCGGAATAAAATCAGATAATCTAAAGAATATATTTACAAAGTTTCAAAGAAGCAAAGAGGCGGTTGATTTGAATGTTACCGGAACAGGACTTGGTCTTTTTGTTTCAAAGCATTTTATTGAATCACAAGACGGAGAGATTTGGGCAGAATCAGATGGACTAAACAAGGGATCTTCTTTTATTATAAAATTTCCAATTCTCAAAAAAATATAAATTTTAAATAAATTTTATGAAAAAAAAATTAGTATCAGCCATAAAACCAACCGGAACAGAGCATTTTGGAAATTATTTTGGTGTCATACAAAAGCTTGTAAAATTACAAGATGAATATGATTCGAATATTTTTATAGCAGATTTACATGCAATTACAACCGTTCAAAACAAGCAAGAACTTTCTGAAAACAGCCTAAATATTGCAGTAGATTTTTTATCTTTAGGGCTGGATCCAAAAAAAGTTACAATTTTTAAGCAATCTGATTTGACAGCCGTAACAGAAATGGCTTGGATTTTTGGTTGCATTACTACAATGCCTTATTTGATGAGAGCACATGCTTTCAAAGATGCAGAAGCCAAAAACAAAGAAATAAATGTCGGTGTTTTTAACTACCCGCTACTGATGGCAGCAGATATTTTAATACACAATGCTGATGTTGTTCCGGTTGGAAAAGATCAAAAACAGCACATAGAAATAACTAGAGACATTGCTGAGAAATTTAACAAAATATACGGTGAAACATTCAAAGTTCCAGAGCCATTGATAAACAAAGATGCTGAATCAATACCGGGAATAGATGGTAGGAAAATGAGTAAAAGCTACAAAAATACAATAGAAATATTTGCCGACAGGGATCAGATAAAAGAAAGAATAATGTCCATAAAAACAGATTCAGTACCACAAGATGCTCCAAAAAGCACAGATTCAATTTTGTTCAAAATACACAAAATGTTTTTAGCTGAAAATGAAACAAATGACTTAATAAAAAAATATCAAGAAGGAATATCATACAAACAGGCAAAAGAAGATCTAATAGATGTAATTGATAATTTTTCAAAACCACTTAGAGAAAAAAGAAATTATTGGATTAACAAAAAAGATATGGTTTTAGAAATTTTGAATGATGGTGCCAAAAAAACAAAGAAAGAAACTCAAAAAACTGTCAATTTATTTAGGGATAAAATTGGTTTCAATTTATAATTATATTTGATATAATCATATTCAAATTAATAATTTAATTATATAAAAAAATGAAAAAAACATTAATTATCGTGATTATTTTGATTGTTGTATTGGTATTATTATTTGTTGTTTTCGGGGTAAAATCCCCATCACAAGATTTGCCAACCGTAATGACAAACGGAATTCAGCAAACAGAAAACGACTCTGAATTAATTGAAAATTCAGATTCTCAATTATCAAAAATATTGAATAATTTGGATTTAACAATAATTGGTTTTGGGCCAGGAAAATCACATCCCGGAACTTTTACAAATTATGCGGTATCTGACATAAAATTATCGGAAGATCAAATAATTCAAAAAGCTAAAGTAGTTATAAAATCAGAATCGAGAGATTTCAAAATAGATGGATTAAACAGACACTTGTGTGCAGAAGAATTTTTGAATTGTGCAACATATCCTGAAATAGTGTTTGATTTAAGTAGTGTAATTAAAGAATCTGAAAATAGATATATTGCAACCGGTGAATTAACCTTCAGGGGAATTACAAAATCCATTTCTTTTCCAGTTGAAAAAGAAGGTGAAAAATATATGACAAATGTAAGATTTGATATTTCACAATTTGGAATAAAATATGTTGGTGTAAATGATGAAATCGAAATAAAGATTAGCACAAAATAAATGGACGATAATTTTTCAATAAAAACACAGGTTTTTGAAGGTCCTCTTGATCTGCTCTTGAACCTGATTGAAAAAAGAAAACTCTTAATTAATGATGTTTCTTTAGCTCAAATAACCGATGATTATATAAATTATTTAAAAAATAAAGAGAGCATCACAATAGAAAACCAAGCTCATTTTATTCTTATTGCCTCAACTCTTTTATTGATAAAGTCAAAATCTCTTTTACCAAATCTTGATTTATCAGATGAGGAACAAAAAGATATAAAAGATTTAGAAACCAGACTAAAAATTCACAAAATATTAAAAAACTTTGAACCAGAAATATCTTTGATGTATCTAAAAAATCCAATGTTTAATAAAAAAAATATTGTCAAAAAACAGATTGTGTTTGCACCATCAAAACAAATTAATTTTGATTATATAAAAAATACTATTTTAGAAATTATAAAATCTTTACCCAAAATAGAAAAAGTTGCAAATGCAATTATAAAAAAGACAATTAGCTTGGAGGAAATGATACATAGACTAACTCAGAGAATAAAAAATAGTATATCAATGAGTTTTCGAGATTTTTCTGATTATGACAAAAAAGACAAGGTAAATATTATTGTTAGTTTTTTGGCCATGTTAGAATTAGTCAAAGAAGGTATAATAGAAACTGAACAAAATAATTATACGGAAGATATAAAAATTCAAACCAAAAAAATAGATTTGCCGAATTATTCTTAAAATTTTAAAATGGAAAACGATATTCAAAAACAAATAGAAAGTATTTTGTTCTGGAAAGGGGAGCCGGTAACATTTTCTGAATTATCAAAAATACTAAAAAGAAGCCCCGAGGAAATAAAACAAAATATTGCTCTTTTGTCAGAAAGTAGAAAAAATAGTGGAATAAATTTGATATACAATGAAACAGAAGCGGTTTTAATGACATCACCACAAAATTCCGAGATTATAAATAACTTACAAAAAGAAGAACTTTCCAAAGACTTGAGCAAGGCAGCGATTGAAACATTAACAATTATTTTATACCGCGGCCCAATAAGCAGATCAAAAATTGATTATATAAGAGGTGTAAATTCACAATTTATAATCAGAAACCTATTAGTTAGGGGACTTATAATAAAAACTCAAGATCCAAACGATGACAGGATCTTTCTATATCAAGCAAGCACCGAAACATTAGCCCATCTTGGTATAAACAACACAAAAGAAATTCCAGAATATCAAAAAGTTAATCAAGATATAGATAATTTTCTAAATAATCAACAAGAAATAGAAAAAAATGCATAAAACAAGAAAAGAAATTTTATATTTATTTATTCTAATAGTGTTTCCGGTCACTTTCTTGTTTTCTTTTGTTTTTATTTCAAATTTAAATACAGAACAACAAATAGCATCTTCTAGTAATTCCATTTTCACGGATGATTTTTCTGAAAATAGAGAATTAATAAAAAAAGAAATATTTTTTGATACAAAAATTTTGGCAAGTTCAGCAGTAGTTAAAGATCTAAACACTGGTGAAATAATTTTTGCAAAAAATGAAAATTTGGTTTTACCACTAGCATCCATTACAAAGGTTTTAACGGCACTTACAGCTGAAATGACTTCAACAAAAGAAATATACCAGGTAACTGCCGAAGATCTAAAACAAGAAGGTGATCATTTTTTATCAATCGGTGAAAAGTTTAAAAAAAACGACTTAATAAATTTTATGCTATTAACCTCGTCAAATGATGCGGCTGCGACACTATCAGCAAATTCTTTTGGTGACTATCAATCTCCTTCAAATAACTTTATTGAAAAAATGAATGATATAGCAAAAAATATTGGAATGAAAAATTCTTACTTTTTAAATCCAACCGGTCTAGATAGAAGCCCAAATATTGCCGGAGCTCACGGTTCGGCTATGGATGTTGTGGCTCTTTTTGAATATATTTTAAAAAATCATCCCCATATTCTAGAAAATACAAAAAATCCAAGCATGAGAATAGTTTCTGAAAGTGGAATAATTCACAACATTAGAAACACAAATCAAAATGTTGGGATGCTTCCAAATACTCTAGCATCAAAAACTGGTTTTACAGATTTGGCAGGTGGAAATTTGGCAGTAGTTTTTGATCCAGCATTAAATAGACCGATAGTTATTGTTGTTCTTGGATCTACAGAACCTGGAAGATTTTTGGATGTAAAAAAATTAACAGAAAAGACGATTGAATACTTAAAAATATAATATATAATCAATAATTATGTTATTAGATGTCGTAAAAATAATTTTACCAACCGCTCTGACTTTTTTTATTGGAATCTTAATCACATCTCCAATAACCGACTTTTTGTACAAAAATAAAATGTGGAAAAGTAAAGCGGGTAAATTAGACACTTCGGGCAACACGGCATCAGTTTTTAATAAATTTCACTCCGAAACAGAAGCAAAAACACCAAGAATGGGTGGCATTGTTATATGGCTTAGTGTTTTAATTGTGGTATTTTTATTACTTTTATTATCCAAAATAACTTCGATTGATTTTTTCAAAAAAATAGATTTTCTAAGTAGAAATCAGACATGGATACCTTTAACTGCCATGATTTTGGGAGCAGTTATTGGATTAATAGATGATTTATTTGAAATAAAAGGAAAGTCAGATGGAATAGCTGGGGGCATATCATCAACAAAAAGACTTGCATTAGTGTCAATAATATCTTTATTTGTTGCATCTTGGTTTTATTTCAAATTAGGTGTCAGTTCAATTTCTTTACCTTTTCAATATTATATAGATATTGGTTTTTTAATAATTCCGTTCTTTATTTTGGTTACAATTATAATATACTCTGGAGGAGTTATAGACGGTCTAGATGGCCTTTCGGGTGGTATTTTCGCAATAATGTTTTCAGCTTATGGAATAATCGCTTTTTCATTAGGTCAAATAAATTTAGCAGCTTTTTGCGGAGCAATTGTCGGGGGAACATTAGCTTTTTTGTGGTTTAATATACCTCCGGCAAGATTTTATATGACAGAAACCGGATCAATGTCTTTAACTATTGTTTTGGCAATTGTTGCTTTCATGACAGACCATATAGTTGGTGGAATAGGATTTTTGGTCTTACCAATAATAGCTTTTCCTTTAATTGCCACTGCGGGTTCATCTTTTATACAAATAATGTCAAAAAAATATCGCAACGGAAAAAAAGTTTTTTTAGCAGCTCCGTTACATTATCATTTTGAAGCGATTGGTTGGCCATCTTACAAAGTTGTTATGCGATATTGGATAATTTCAGTAATTTTGGCGACAATCGGTATATTATTTGCATTATTATTTGTATAATTATAAACAAAAATAGATAGATTTTTTGAAAAATTATGAGATAATTTGGTAATGATACACAAAAATCCAGTCAATAAATTATTTTTAATAAATATTTTAGTGTTGGCTGTGACCGGTTTTTTTGTTTTTCTATCAGCATCAATGGGCTTATTAGCCAAAGATGACATAAAATACACTTCGATAATCACAAATCAAATATTTTTTGGTTTCATATTGGGTGGAATAATATTTTATATAAATTCAAAAATAAATTATAAATTTTGGAAAAAATATTCTTTTTGGCTATGGATAGCTTCAATTTTTTTAACACTTTTAGTTTTTATTCCTTATACAGGATTAGAATTTGCCGGTGCAAAAAGATGGATATTAATTGGCCCAATTTCTTTTCAGCCAAGTGAAATATTAAAAATATTTTACATAATTTTTTTGGCGACATGGTTATCTGTTGTAAAAAATAAAATTAAAACATTTAGATACGGAACACTGCCATTTATAATTATAACTTTTATAACTGTAATTTTATTATTATTTCAACCAGACAATGATACTGCTTTTGTAATTTTATTAACCGGAATGTCCATGTATTTTGTTGGTGGAGCAAATCTAAAACATTTTGCTGTTGTTATCGGATTTTCAATTATATTGCTTGTATTTGTTTTATTAAATAGACCATATGTTTTGGATAGAATACAAACTTTTATGGAGCCGACAAAAGCCAATATACAATCAACGGGTTATCAGGTTCACCAATCTCTGATTGCGATAGGTTCTGGTGGTTTAGGGGGTAGGGGTTTTGGTAAGAGTTTGCAAAAATTTGATCTTTTACCAGAACCGGTAGGTGATTCAATATTTGCTGTTTTGGGAGAAGAATTTGGTTTTGTGGGAGCATTTTTTATAGTTTTATTATTTATATCTTTTTTATTTCAAAGTTTAAAAATAGGAATGAATACAAACGATTTATTTGGTGGACTACTTATGGTTGGTTTTGGTATAATGATTGTCAGCCAGTCTTTTATAAATATGGCTTCAATGCTTGGAATATTTCCATTATCAGGTTTACCGCTTTTATTTATTAGTCACGGAGGAACTGCTTTATTTTTTACCTTTTTTTCAGTTGGAATTATGCTAAATATATCAAGAATTAATAATCAAAATCAACAAATATGAAAATAGTTTTTACAGGCGGAGTAACTGGTGGTCATTTTTATCCAATAATCGCGGTTGCTGAGGGTATAAAAGATGTCTGCAAAAAGAAAAAAATAATAGAACCAAATTTATATTTTTTTTCTCCTGATCCATACAACAAAAAACTACTTTTTGACAACAAGATATCTTATGTAAAAATTCCGGCTGGAAAATTAAGAATATATTCATCCAAAAAAAATATTAGTGATTTGTTTATAACTTTTTGGGGTGTAATAAAATCTTTATGGGAATTGTTTTGGCTTTATCCTGATGTGGTATTTAGTAAAGGTGGTTCGGGAAGTTTTCCGGTCACATTTGCAGCCAGAATTCTTGGCATACCAGTAATTATTCACGAATCAGATTGTGCTCCTGGTAGAGCAAATATTTATGCTTCAAAATTTGCAAAAAAAATCGCAGTATCATATCCAGAGGCGGCAAATTTTTTTCCTCAAGAAAAAGTTGCACATACCGGAAATCCCATTAGAAAGGCCTTAAAGATTAGTTTGACGGACGGAGCGGCCGAATATCTAGACTTGTCACCAAACATTCCAATAATCTTGATTTTGGGCGGTTCTCAGGGTGCTCAAATAATAAATGAGATGATATTAAACGGTTTACCAGAATTAATAAAAAAATATCAAATAATACATCAAGTCGGCAAAAATAATTTTGATGAATACGAAAAAGTAGTTAAGGTTTTAATAAAAAATCCAGAACATCTAAAAAGATATAGAATTTATCCATATCTTGATGACTTGGCCATGAAAATGTCCGCGGGAGCCGCTAATTTGATTATAAGCAGAGCTGGTTCTACAATATTCGAAATATCAAATTGGCAAAAACCATCAATACTTATACCCATTACGGAATCGCAGGGAAATCATCAAAGAAAAAATGCTTATATATATGCCAGAACTGGTGCTGCTACGGTAATAGAAGAAGCAAACTTATCAGATAAAATTTTAATTTCTGAAATAGATAGAATTTTAAATAATTCAGAAATTCAACAATCAATGATTAGGGGGGCAAAAGAATTTTCCAAAATCAATGCCGCAGAAACAATTGCCCAAGAAATAATTTTATTAGCAATAAAACACAAATAAATGCCATCAGAAAAAAATCCAAAATCACAGATAGTAACAAGATTTGCCCCATCACCAACTGGTTTTATGCATGTTGGAGGAGTTAGAACAGCATTATTTGCTTGGTTATTTGCAAGAAAAAATAATGGCACTTTTATATTAAGAATAGAAGACACAGACAAGGCCAGGGAAGTTTCGGGATCAATAGAACACATCGTTGAATCACTTAAGTGGCTTGGTATAGATTGGGATGAGGGACCAGACATTGGTGGACCAAATTCTCCATACAAACAATCAGAAAGGTTGGGAACATATCAAAAACATGCTCAGATTTTGATAGAAAAAGGTTTAGCATATTGTGATCCGTATTCTGAAGAAGAAATTGAACATTTTAGAAATCAAGCAAAAACAGAAAACAAACCTTTTTTATACAGAAATTACAGGCCAAAAAATCCGCCAGAGTGGAGTATTGGCAAACCACTTAGATTAAAAGTTGATCCTCAAACAACCAATTGGAATGATGCTGTTCGTGGAAAATTAAGTTCTGGTCCAGAAGCCTTAGACGATTTTATTTTGATTAAAAGCGATGGATATCCAACATACAATTTTGCTCATATTATTGATGATTATTACATGAAAACGACTCACATTTTTAGAGCTGATGAGTTTATCTCTTCAACACCAAAATTTTTAGCACTATATAAAGCACTTGATATAAAACCCCCAATTTTTGTAACTCTACCACCAATAATGGGTCCTGATGGCAAAAAAAAGTTAGGCAAAAGAGATGGTGCAAAAGATCTTTTAGATTACAAAAAAGATGGTATTTTACCCCATGCAATGCTTAATTTTTTGGCTTTAATTGGCTGGAACCCCGGAGACGATAGGGAATTGATGACTTTGGATGAAATAATGCAAAGTTTTGAAATAGAAAAAATTCAAACTGGCGGTGGAAAATTTAACGAAGAAAAACTTTTATGGTTTAACAAAGAGTATATTAAAAACATTTCGGATGATGAAATAAAAAATATTTTTATAGAAAAAATTAAAAATTTAAAATTTCAAAAAGAAGATAAAAAAATATCAAAAATAATTCCAATCATAAAAGAAAGAATTTCAAAATTCTCAGATATTGATAATTTAATTTTAGATGGTGATATAAATTATTATTTTGAAAAAAACAATAACTATGAAGCCACAAAATTAATTTGGAAAAATTCAAACAAAACAGATACTATTAATCATTTAGAAAAATTAATAGCAATAATTGAACAGGAAAAAGATTTTGAGAATTTATCATTAGAACAAATAAAAGATTTTATTTGGAAATATGTTCAACAAAATGATAAAGGTAGTGTTTTGTGGCCACTTAGATTTGCCCTGTCTGGAAAAGAAAAAAGCCCAGATCCTTTTACTCTGGTTTATATTTTGGGTAAAATGGAAACCATTGAAAGAATTAAAATTGCAATAGAAAAAATTAAAAATGATTAATTCAAAAATAAACACAAAAAAAATAAATCTTGTTTCAGTATTTTTGATAATATGTTTAATTGGTTTTTTCATAATAACAAATCAACCACAAAATACATCAGCATCAACAACAGAAATAGATAGATTATCAAAAGAAATTGATCAGAAAAGAACTGAATTACAAAAAATAGATGCTGAAATAGCAAAACAAAGACAAGCATTACAAAGTGTTAGTGGAAGAGCTAATACTTTACAAAATACATTAGCACAATTAGAAGCCAGTAGAAAAAAGCTTTTAGTTGAAATTACAAAAACCGAAACAAAAATAATAGAGACCGAATTACTTATAGATAAAATTGGTTTTGAAATAAAACAAAAAGAATCCTTAATCAAACAAAATTCTGATGCCCTAGCTTCTTCTATGAGAAAAATTAATGACTTGAATTCAAAATCTTTTGTAGAAAAAATATTAGGATATGAATCAATTTCTGATTTTTGGAGTGACTTAGAACAAACTGAAATCTTAAAAAATAAAATAAATTTAGAAATAATAGAATTAAAAAAAATAATAGACGATTTGGGTAATAAAGAAATTGAAAAACAACAAGAAAAAAATATTTTATCTGTTTTTAAACAAGAATTAGCTAGCGAAAGGGAATCAGTTGAATCAACAAAAAAACAACAAGATGACCTACTTAAAAGAACAAAAAATGAGGAGGCTGAATATCAAAAAATATTAGCAGAAAACTTAAGAAAAAGACAAAGTTTTGAAAGGGAATTAATGGATATAGAATCAAAACTAAATATTTTAATAGATCCAAAATCCTATCCAGCACCAAGAAATGGAATTTTGTCTTGGCCATTAGATAGTATAAGAGTGACACAAGCATTTGGTGGTTCCCAATTTGCCAAAACAAATCCTCACATATATGGAAGACCATTTCACCCCGGTACAGATTTTGCAGCTCCGGTTGGTACAAGAGTAAAATCAGTTTATCAAGGAAAAGTAATTGGATTAGGGAACACAGATGCATATCCAGGCTGTTATGCTTGGGGTAAATGGATATTAGTAGAACATCCAAATGGACTAACTTCTTTGTATGCCCATCTTTCAAGTATTTCGGTGGTTGTCGGTCAAGAAGTTTCCACAGGACAAATGATTGGATTATCCGGAAATACTGGTGTTACAACCGGCCCCCATTTGCACTTGACAATATATGCTTCGCAAGGTGTAAAAGTCGGAAAATACGGAGAATATAGACCCGGTGGTACAGGATGTGCGGCAACTGGAGCGACTGGTCCTTTCGCTGATTTAAATGCATATCTTGATCCGATGCAATATTTACCAAAACTATAAAATTTTGTTTTATTTATATTTTTAATTGTGCATTTCTAAAAAAATATTTAAATACATGTGATATAATTTAATGTATATGAAAAGAAACACAAAATCATCCGGTGGTTTTATACAAATAATTATATTAATAATAATAGTGTTGGTGGTAGCATCTTTATATGGTTATGGTCCAGAATATATTTGGAATGAGTATTTATCTAAAATCTTCATTTTTATATGGAATGTAATAGTTGCTATAGTAAATTTTGTAGTAAATGTTATAAAAAAAGCAGCTGAAATATCAAATATATTAAACTGGTTCAAAAATTAAAATATTTTATAATTTTAAATTCTATTATTTTTTCTTGTTTATTAAATAAAATGATTTTTTGTATTTATAGTATTTATATATAGTATTGTGTCGCAAAAGATATATTGTGCGACATAATATCCTATTTGAGAGAGGGGTTAAATAATATACTTTTTTAAAATAGATCAAATAATTTAAATATATTAAAAAATTAATCAAACAAAAAACTCGGCAAATTGTTCGACCGAGTTTTTTGTTTTTATTTAGTTTGCAAAAGCTACTTCACGAATAGAATTCCAACATTTTGATGAATGAATCCACGGTCTTGTTCCTTGAGTTTCGTACAAATATCTGGCATATTCCATGTTACCATCCAAACTGTATATGTTGTAGCCTAATCTTTTAGCTGTTTCAGAATGATATTTTTCGTTAATTTGCATAACCCCAACATCAGCTGAGTTGATATAACCTCTTAAAACTTCCCCGTTAGAATTCTGATGTCTAAAACCAGATTCGCAACGGGCAATTTCTATCATAATTGGTATATCGCTAAATTTTTCATGAACAACTTCTTTTGTTGTTTTGAGTTTTTTTAGTTCTGTTTCTGTATTCTCAATCACCTTATTCTCATTGATGTTTTGTATTTCAACCGATTTTGGTGTTGAGTCATCTGTATTTTTCTGACTTTGTGAAATAATCATTGCTGGCTGATTCGTGGCTGTCGCAACTAACAATGAAATTCCTATGGCAAGATGTATAATATTGTTTTTATTAATTCCAATCTGTGCATGCAACCATTGGTATCGAACACAGGTTCTAGGTTTATCTTGTTTACAAGGCCTAGAACTAAAAAACTCAAGCATTGCTTGAGTTACATATATAGTAGCAAAAAACCAACCCAAAGTCAAGCAAAATATTTATATTTTCTTGATATTTTAAATGCTTATTGTGTGGCTCAACAAAGCCATTATTTGCAATTTTTAGCCAATACATATCCAGCTTTTTGAGCAGATAATTCATCCATAAAATAAATAATATTTTCTGTTTTTATTTTTTTGGCACCCGAACAATGAGAAAAATAATAATTTTTACCTCTTTTTGATGCTAAAATTTGACTTTTCGGTTTATTTGTATTTTGATTTTTGTCTAAATTTTGATTGTTTTGAGTAAAATCAATCTCAAATACCCTTTCAAATAAGATCTCTTCATCTTTTGTATCAAAATCAATATTTAAAATTAATAAAATATTATATGTTAATAAAAATGCCAATAACACGATTACCCACTTGATTTTTAAAATGTTTTGTTTTAAACTCATATAACTAATATTAATTAGCAAACAGAGTTAAAATCTGATTAAAATAATCAAAATATGTCACATGTAAAATCAGCAGGAACAGCCAAGAACTTAACGGATTCAAATCCGCAGTATTTGGGTACAAAATTATATGACGGAGAAAAAGCACAATCTGGAAATATAATAATTCGTCAAAGAGGAACAAGAGTTCTTCCCGGAAAAAATGTAAAAATGGGTAAAGATCACACAATATATGCCACAAAAAGTGGTGTAGTAAAATTTGGCACAACCAGAAAAACAAGCTTCAACAATAAAGTAGTTGTCAAAAAAACAGTTAGTGTTTTGTAAATATTAAAAAATAATATTTTTATTTGATTTCCAACTTCACAGTAATACTTTTTTTGTAAGCAGATATTTTGATTGAAAATTTTCCAATTTCTTTTATTGGTTTTTCTAATACAACCCAATCTTCGCTTATATCAAAACCCAACTCCCCTATTGAGTCAGCAATTTCTTTGGCATGAATTTGGGCAAACAAATGTCCTTTGTCATTTGATTTGGCATTAATTATAATATTTTTTCCATCTATTTGATTAAGTAGTTTGTGAACTTTATTTTGCAATAATTCACTGTTTTTTAATTTTTTATTTTTTGTATTTTGTATTTGCTTTATATCACCAGAAGAGGCAAATTTTGCCATTTTTCTGGGAATTAGCATATTCATAGCATATCCCTCACTAACATCCTTTATATCGTCTTTTTGACCCAATCCTGCTATGTTTTGTAGTAAAATTACTTTCATATTGTGTTTAATAATTCAATTGCTTTCTGAAATTGATAATCCATTAATTCTACACCATCTGGGGCAGTATCTACAACAAGATCAGGTTTTAGACCACCTTCAGATATTGATACACCATTTGGTGTCAACCATTGAGCCACTGTAACCTTTAAGGATGTATCTTTTGATATTTGAATTAATTCCTGAACGGAACCTTTACCAAAAGTATTTGTTCCAACAATTTTTGCTATACCATACTCTGAAAGAGCACCAGCCAATATCTCTGAAGCAGATGCGGATCCTTTATTAACTAATACAACCATTTTTAAATCTCGATTACTGAATATGTTATAACCCTTACTTCTGAAAACCTTTTCAGAAGAACCAAAATCTTCTTTTACAACAACTTTTCCGGCTGGCAAAAACCAACTAGCAATATCAACAGATGCCTCCAAAAAACCTCCCGGATTTCCTCTAAGATCCAAAATTAATTTGTTTTTTCTGGATGAAGTAAATTCTCTTAGGGCATTTCTAAATTGAGAAGTGGAGTTTGCTGAAAAATTATAAAGTGATATTACAAATACATCATCAACCACTTTTGTTTCTAGTGTTGGAATATTAATCTTTTCTCTTACAATTTCCACATCAAAATTTTGTTCAGTGGATTTTCTATAAACATTTAATTTTACCTTTGTACCAGCTGGCCCCCTTATTCTGCTGACTGCATCATCTACACCCATTGATAATGTTGGAACACCATCTATAGAAACAATTACATCATCAGCCAAAATTCCAGCTTTTTCTGCTGGTGTGTTTTTTAGAGGAGACACAACCACAATCATTTTTTCTTTTGAAGATATTTCCATTCCAACACCAAAAAATTCTCCCTGAATGCTTGTTTCAAAATTCTTTTTTTCTTCTGGTGTTAGAAAATGTGTATAAGGATCGCCCAAAGAATCTACCATTCCTTTTATGGCTCCGTATATTTTGTCTTTGTCTGAAACATTATTTTCATTAGAAGATTTGTATTTTTCATTCAAAATTCTCCAAACTCGCCAAAATTCGGACAAATCCGCCTCAGTTGAAGCATTTACCGAATTATTTGAGATATTAGCATTTTGAACCTGATTAAAATTTCCAGCAAAAAAACCGCTAAAAAAAACAATTAAAGCAACAATTATTGATGCGGAATATAACGACAAATCTTTTAAAATCTTTTTCATTAACACAATTATGACAAAAAAATATTTGAGGGTCAAATATAAACCTGATATAATGTTTTAAATATGATGAGCGAATATAAACATAAAAATATAACTTGGGTTGATTTAGAAAATCCAACTCAAGAAGAAGCTTTACAAATAGTTAAAAGATTTGAGATTGACCCGTTAATTGCAAATGAATTGATTTTACCAACACTTAGACCGAGAGTTGAATATTACAAAGATTATATTTATTTAATTTTAAACTTCCCCACAACACATCAAAATGGTCAAGAAAAAATCGCCAGTGATAAGATACAGGAAATTGATTTTATAATTGGCAAAAAATTTATTATCACTACCAGATATAATACCGTTGATGCATTACTTGAATTTGCAAAAGCATTTGAAGTAAAGTCAATTTTGGATAAAGGAAATGGTGCCGAACATGCTGGACATATTTTTTTCCACATGACTCAGTATTTGTACAAATCAATGATGCATAGATTAGCTCATATAAGAGATCTACTTCACGATATTGAAAATAAAATTTTTTCTGGCCATGAAAAAACAATGGTTGTAGAAATATCAAAATTAAATAGAAGAATTTTAAATTACAAAGAATCAATTTCTCTTCATCAAGAAATTTTGGAATCATTTGAGGTGGCTTGTAAAAAGTTTTTTGGTAGCGATTTTGATTATTATTCACATGCAACACTTGGAGAATATCACAAAGTAAAAACAGAACTTACAAGCACAAAAGAATATTTGGAAGAATTGAGAGAAACAAATGATTCTTTACTTTCTACAAAACAAAATGAGATTATGAAAATTTTGACAGTGACGAACTTTATATTCCTTCCTTTGGCATTGATAGCCGGAATATTTAACATGAACACAAAATACATGCCAATCGTTGGCTCAAGATTTGATTTTTATATCATAATTTGTTTAATGCTTTTGTTATCTATTGGAATGTATATTTACTTTAAAAGAAAAAAGTGGCTATAAACAATCTTGTTTTATTGCCTCATTTCATATATTGTGTTGTGATTTAGATTTCCACAATCTTTACACTTATTTATAATTTTTTTATTATTTATTTAAGTAAATTTTATGTTAATCTATTATAATTGATATGAACGATAACAAACTAAAAATTCCACCCCAAAGCATTGAAAGCGAAATGGCATTGCTTGGTTCTATTTTATTAAAACCAGAATCAATAAATGAAATATTAGATATAATTTCTATAGAAAATTTTTATCAAGATAGGCACAAAAAAATATATGAAACAATGCTGGAACTTTTTTCAAAAGCAATTCCAATAGATCTCATTTCCCTATCTAGCAGATTGAAAGAGAAAAAAATTCTAGATCAGGTTGGTGGAAAAAGTTATTTATCAGAATTGGTCGAATCTGTTCCATCTGCTTCTAATATAGTTCATTATGCAAATATAGTTTTAAAAAAATCTATTACAAGAAATTTGATAGATGCATCACATGATATTGGTGCCATGGGTTATAGTGAAGAATATGATCTTGAGTCACTGCTTGATGAGGCCGAAAAAAAGATTTTTAAGGTTACAAATAGAACCACCAAAAAAAACTTTTTTTCTCTAAAAGAAACATTACCAGAAGCATGGGAAAGATTGGACAAATTACACAAATCAAAAGACGAACTAAGAGGTGTTCCGACAGGATTTAAAAGTCTAGATAATACATTGGCCGGATTTCAAAAATCAGATTTAATAATTTTGGCTGCTAGACCATCTATGGGTAAAACCTCTCTCGCTTTGGATATTGCTAGAAATGTTGCTGTCAACAATAGTGTTCCAACATTAATATTCTCTTTGGAGATGAGTGCTCAACAATTAATTGATAGAATATTAGCAGCTCAAGCTCAGGTAGATGCATGGAAATTAAGAACTGGTAGATTGACTAATGAGGATGATTTTCAAAGAATAAGAGATTCTTTGGATACCCTTTCTGGTGCTCCGTTTTTTGTGGACGATAGACCAGGCAACAACATTGTCTCAATGAGATCAACGGCCCGCAGATTAAAAGCAGAAAAAAATCTATCTTTGATTATAGTTGATTACTTACAATTGATGGTTCCAACACAAAACAAAAGTGGCGATAATGTTGTTCAACAAGTAACCGAAATATCTAGATCCCTAAAGGGCTTGGCAAGAGAATTAGATGTGCCCGTAATTGCCCTTTCCCAACTATCAAGAGCTGTAGAACAAAGAGGTGGCAGACCAAGACTATCAGACCTTAGAGATTCTGGTTCTATCGAACAAGATGCTGATGTTGTAATGTTTATTCACAGAGAAGACAAATACAACGAAAATTCAGAGAAACCAAACATTGCCGAAATTATGATAGAAAAACACAGAAATGGTCCAACCGGTCGTGTAGAATTATATTTTGATGATAAGAAAACAACCTTTAGAGATATTGATACATCATCTGTTGGTGGAAATGCCGATTTTGAAGATTTTTAATATGAATATAATAGAAGAACTTACAGAAATATTTAGAAAATTTCCAGGAGTCGGCCCAAGACAAGCCGAAAGATTTGTGTATTACCTTTTAAAACAAAAAAACAGTTATCTTGATAAACTTTCAAGACTTATACCGGAACTAAATCAAAAAGTTAAAAATTGCCAATCATGCAAAAGATTTTATATTTCTGAAAATCAAAATCAAAACATTTGCAACATTTGTTCTGACAAAAATAGAAATTTTGAAATTTTGATGATTGTTGCAAGAGATGTTGATCTAATTTCTATAGAAAAAAGCAATACTTTTAATGGTTATTATTTTGTCCTTGGAGGCTTGGTCCCGGTTTTAGACAAAGAACCACAAAACAAAATAAGATTATTTGAATTATCAAATGAAATAAAAAATAAAAAAGATTTTTTAAAAGAAATTATTATAGCACTTAGTGCAAATCCCGAAGGAGATAATACTGCCGAAATAATCAAAAAAGAATTAAAAGAAATGCTAAAAGACTATTCAATAAAAATAAGCATATTAGGCAGAGGTTTATCTACTGGAACAGAACTTGAATATTCTGACAAAGAAACAATCAAAAATGCACTAAAAAATAGGTTTTAGGAAATATTTGAAATTTTGACTTTCATGTATGGCTGTCTGTGGCCATTTTTTTTGAAATATCGAGATTTTGCTTTGTAATGTATGACTATAACTTTTTTGTCTCTAGCTGATTCTATTAGTTCAGCAGATACTTTTGATTTTATATTTGGTGTACCAATTTGAACATTTTCCCCCTCAGAAACTAGTAAAACATCTTCAAATATTATATCTTTTGAATTTTTTATAGATTCTTGTGGTAATTTTTCAATTTTTATAATTTGCCCCTCTTTTACACAAAATTGCCTTCCACCTGTTCTAATAACGGCCATTTTGTTGCTTGTTTCTTGTGTTTTAGTTGTTTTTTGCATGTTGGAATATCATATTACACCAAATTGATTAATTTTGCAAGAAAGAATTGTATAAGACGGGTTAAATTTTTCCTAAAGAAAATTTTTGACTATTTTTTACAAAATGCTAAAAATGTAATTAGATTTTTGAACATTCAACAAAAAAGGAGTAAAATGCAGACACTATCAAAACATACAGTTTTGCAAAAAACACACAAAGACACCGTGTCTTTGACCATAAGACATTACCTAAGCAATAATTTTACAATACCAAATCCAGAATACCTCAAAAATGAAGTAGAAAAACATCGAATTCAAATTGAGGATGAAGATTTGGAAATTGATTTTATTGCAATACCAATAATGCAAAATGGTTTGATTTGTAATATTTTTGCCATCAAAAAAACTGGCAATGTGTGGGTTTGTTTGGAATCAAATTCAATCACAGATTTACCAAAACAATTTCACATGATGTTTGCCAGAGATTAATTCAAATATAAATTTCAAAGCCTCGAGAGTTCGGGGCTTTAAAATTTAAAATTAAAAAATTATTCTATTTCTGGTTTTGATAATTCCAAAACCTCGACTTCTCCACCCTTATCTGAAATTTTCACAACATCTTTGTCTATTTTTTTAAATTCTTTGTATGCAATATTGTATGTATTAACAGTTGTAGAAAGATGTCCGCCTAATTTTTTTAAATATTCATCGTAATTGGAAATATGTTTGGCCAAACCTTCAACTTTTTTTCTAATATCTTTGGCTGATTCTTCAATTTGCATTGCCCTAAGTCCTTGTAAAACTGTTTGTAAGTAAGCCAAAAAACTTGTTGGTGAAACTATAACGACATGTTTTTCTTTGAATGCATATTCGATCAAATCTCTTGTTGAAACTTTTGTTGTTCCAACTTTATTAATCAACAAATCATAATAAATAGATTCTGAAGGTATAAACATAAATGCAAATTCCATAGTATTTTCTTCTGGTCTAACATACTTTGAGGTCTCGTCAATTCTTTTTTTCAAATCTTCTTTGAAGATTTTTTGAATTTCTTCTTTTCTTGTAGGATCGCCTTCTTCAATGAGTCTTTGATAGTTTTCTAAAGAAAATTTTGAATCAATTGGAATTATTTTTTCTTTAACAAAAACAACAGCATCAACAATTTCTCCATTTTTGAATTTGTATTGCATTTGATAAGAATTTGGCGGTAAAACATTTTTTAGTGTTTCTTCCAAAAAATATTCCCCCAAAATTCCTCTTTGTTTTGGATTTGTTAATGTGTCTTGAAGTTTTTTAAGTTGATCTGAAAAATTTAGAACTTGTTTGTTTGTTTCATCTAACCTAGTTAATTTTTCAGTCATTTCTCTAATTATTTTTTTTGATTCCTCATTAACATTTTCAATGGTTTTTTGAGATTCGCCTGATTGAAATTTTATAGATTCAATCATGTCTTTTCGTGATTCTGTTAATTTTTGATCAACTGTTTTATTTAGATCATTTAGATGTTGCAACAAAAGCTGCATGCTATTTTGATCATTTTTATCACTACCATTTCCCTTTTTCAGAAAGAAAAAAACTATTGCAATGTTTAAAATAAACAAAATAACTATTATAATCAAAAAAAATATTTCCATAAAATTATAAACTTTCTTCTATGACTTTTTTGACAATAGAACCATCTGCCTTACCCTTCAGACCAGACATAATGGCACCCATAAATTGTCCAAATTGCTCTTTTGAGTTTATTCCCATTTCATCTTTTTTTGCCAAAACATAAGCTCTAATTTCTTCTTCAGACATTAACTGAGGTAAAAATTCTTCTATGATTTTTAGTTCGGCTTTTTCTGATTCTGCAAGCTCTGGACGACCACCTTTTTCAAATTGCTCAATTGAATCTTTTCTTTGTTTGGAAGCTCGTGTAATAACTTTTAAGGCCTCTTCGTCTGATAATTTGTCTTGTGGTGTTCTTTTTAAATTAACTAATTCATTTGTAAAAGAAGCCGAAAGACCTCTTAAAACAGATAGTCTGATTTCGTCTTTTGACTTCATGGCGGTTTTTATACCTTCTTTTATTGTTTCTTGTATTGTCATAATAAAAAATTATAACATATATCTGAAAATCATAAAAACATTAAAATAATAAGGGGATTTATTTTTTTATTCTTAGATAATGACACCACCATCCAAAAATATTAATAACAACATAAATAAAAATGAAAATTAAAAACCAAAATTCAAAAGTTTTTCCAGATAATTGAAAAAAATCAATCAAAACTATCGATAAATAAAAACCTGTAATTGAAGAAAAAACATCGGATATTCTATTTGTAAATTCTTCGTGTAAATCAAATTTTATCTCAAATATTTCCCACAAAACAGCCACTAAAGTCATTATATAAAAACTTGTTAAAATTGGCATATCGGCCCAAATTGCATAAAAAGCAAATAATACACCAATCAAAAAATGAGGTATTGTCCACAAATCAACATATTTCCTTTTCCACAAAACATAATCGTAAAATTTCATTTAATTATTATATACTTATTTTTCTTAATTCCAAACACATAAACATTGGAAATTCTTTTCTGGCACGATCTTCGGCTGAAGATCTTTGACCTTTTTGACTTTTTTTGTGAGAAACCCATTCTTCAATTTTGAAAATAGCTAAATTATTTTTGGCAAAAGATTTTGAATAAACCTGAAGTGGTCGATGAAAAGAATATGTGTATTTTGAATCTTTACCGGGGTGCATATTTATTTTAATTTCAAAATTACTCATATAGGAATCAACTATTCGACCTTGAAGATTTTTTTTGGCATCATAATGCCAATCGCTTTTTTGAGGAATTCTAAAAAATGGATGGTTTAAAACTATGAAAGCTCTTCCGCCGTCTTTTAACATTCTAGAAATATTAACCGAAACTGCATCGAGATTTTTTATGTTCTGTAAAGCCAAAATAATATTTATGACATCAAATTTTGTATCAGGAAAAACATTTAAATCTTCGGCATTAGCAATTGCATATTTTATTTTTGGATTATTTTTTTGGGCGATCTTTATTAAGTCAGAACCAATATCAATACCAAAAATATTTTTTGAAAAATCATAAAATTTATTTAGAAAAAACCCTTGACCACAAGCGATTTCAAGCATTGATTCATTTGGTTTTAGATCAACCAATCTTTTTAAATTTGGCCAGATAACAACTGATTGGTAGGAATCTTCTTTTTTTAAATAAGAATCGTACCAATTTGCGACCTGACCCCAACTAGTATTTTTATTGTTTTTATAAACCATATTTTTTTAATAATACAATACATACAAAAAACCGCAATTAATGCGGTTTTTTGATAAATATTTTGTTTAATTTTTTATAATCTTTATTTTTGTTCTTGATCTTTTCTTCTTTTAACTAAGATAAACCAAATTACAAATCCAATCAGCAAAATTGCTATTATTAGCCATAGCCAATTATTTAGAACAAATTGATATATTCCAGAACCCAAATTACTGACCGCCGCCAATAGAAATCCTTGATTTTCATTTTCAGAATTTTCTAAAGCAATTTCTGCATCTAATATTTCAACCAATTCAAGATCGGAATCTTGATTTTGATTATTTACAATATTTGAAATGGCAGAAATTTGTGTCGGTAAAACAGGATTTGAGGTTGGTGTTGAAGAAATGGCAAGTATAGATATTAATGCTAACATTTGTTCTTCTGTTAAATTTGATGTATCTTCATCAATTCCTCTACCCGATCCCCCACCCCCTCCTCGTGTTGGAACATTATTTGAAGAACCGTCATTTATAATAACTTGTCCATCTTCAGTTGTAATATTTCCACCACCAGTTGAACCGCCAGAACTTGGATTGTTTGGAGTATTTGTAATATTTTCTGGTGCTTGATATACAGTCACAGAACCAGAACAATTAAATGTTTCAAACAAAACTTGTCCATCTGTTGAAGCAATGTTTGAAACTGAAGCGGTTTTTGAACCAATTGTATTATAAACAATTGAAGTCAATGTGGAATTTCCAGATAAACCGTCAGTTCCAGACCATGATAAATTATAAGAACCAGATCCACCTGTTATTTCCGCTCTCCAATCAACTCTAAAACCGGTGTTGCTGTTTACTTCTATCGGATAACAAGAAATGAATCTTAGTGGCAAAATTTCTTCTTCTTCAGCAATTTCTTCTGATTCAGTTGAAAATGCGGAAATTTGTGAAATTTCTTCTGCCTTATTTGTGTTTTCAATTTCTGTATTTAGTTCTTCTTCTGCACTAACAGAATTTGAAGAAACAAAAACAGCCAGCAATAAAACAATAATTGCTGTAAAAACTTTTAAACTATTTTTCATAATTTTTAATTTCATTATTTTTAAATAAATTAAACAAAATAAATAAATTTTGTTTCGTCTTTTATAATATCATATTTAAAACAATATGTCAAATAAAGTGAAACCCGAGACAGAAAATTAATTCTGCTCGGGTTTAAAGAATTTTTGAGTTGCTACGGTAAGGTAGCGACCCGAAAAGTTCTTTGGGCGGTACCAAGTACCGCCGGATTTAGTCGCCAACGGACAAGGTTGGGGGCCGGAAACTCCGTCGCCACAATTTCGCCCGGAGTAAAGGGCTGGTAAACACCATCCGCCCCAACTGCCCGCTCCAAACGAAATTGGGTGTTGGTGCCGCGATCAAAAACCACCCAAATTTCATTGTTTTGAATCTCAATAGAAACAAGTTTGGGGACGACGACGGCATCTGCGACCGTGGTGATAAAAAATACCACCAAAACAATTAAAAGACCACTTAACAATTTATTCATTACTATCTCCTTCCTACCGGATTTGCCGGTAATTTTTTTGTTCAATTCGACCATGATACTAGCATAAATAAATAACTTTGTCAAATACTCCTTATGCCCCCAACACCCCATAAACACTTTCATTAAAAAATTAAAAAAGAATCGTGTAAATCAAAATATTTTGAAAAACTATTTTAAAATTTCTCTGAGAGATAAAATAACTTTTTCTGTTGTTTCAAAACTATCACAGCTATCAGTTACTGAAACATTTGGTTTGATTGATGCAATATCTTTTGGAATTTTTTGATTTCCCTCTTGTAAATAACTTTCATACAAAAAACCAGCGATTCCCTTTTCTCCCGAAGCGATTCTTGTACCAATTTCTGTAATAATATCTTTTTGCTTACGATAATCTTTACCAGAATTAGCATGAGACACATCAATCAAAACTTTTTGTGGTAAACCACGATTGGCAAGTTTTTTTATAGCATCAGAAACATCTTTAGCTGAATAATTTGGTCCTCCATCAAATCCACGAAGAATTAAATGACCATTTTTATTACCACAAGTATAATATACACAACGAACACCCTTACCATTTGCCGCCACAAAAGATGCTTCGTGTCTTGCAGTATCAATTGCTTCAACTGCTGAATCAATTTTGCCATCAGTAGGATTTTTAAAACCAACAGGTGCCGATAGACCACTAGCTATTTCTCGCAATCTCTGCGATGTTGTAGTTCTTGCCCCGATCCACCAATAACTAACTACATCATCAAGATTTTGACGAGCATCAACATCAAGTAATTCCATAGAAACAGGAATGCCTAATGATAAAATTTTTATTATAAGTTTTCTTCCTTCTCTCCACCCCTTATCAATATTTCTAGATTCATTCAAGTCTGGATCTTGAAAAAATCCAGTCCATCCACGACCAGTTCGTGGTTTATCAAGACAAACTCTCATGGCAATAAAAATTTTGTCTTTAACTTTAGGAATTAATTCAGAAAGTTTTTTGGCATATTCAAATGCTTCATCGGCATTATGAACAGAACAAGGTCCAACTAATAATAAAAGACGAGTGTCCTCACCATCAATTATCGCTTTTATTGTTTCTCTGGCAGGATTAACAACTTTTGAAAAAATTTCTTTTGGTAACGGAAATTCTTCTCTCAGCCCATCTGGTGTTGGTATTGATTTAATTGATTTTATACCAAAATCTAACATGTTGATTATGCCAATTTTATATTAGATTATTTATTCAATTATTATTTTTTCCAAAACAACATCTTCAATAGGTCTATCATTTTGAGTCAAAGTTTGGACAGAACTTATTTTAAAAACAATATCCATTCCCTCAACAACTTTTCCAAAGCCAGTATGTTTTCCAAAAAGATAATCAGTTTGTGGAGCAGTAATTATAAAAAATTGACTACCATTTGTGTTTGGCCCACGATTTGCCATTGCAATGACCCCTTCGACCAATCGAACATTATTTTTTTCATCTTCAAAAACATAATCAGGTCCACCGGTTCCCCAAAAATCTATTTTTGAAATATCTTTTGATAACGGATCTCCTCCCTGAATCATGAAATCTTTTATAACCCTATGAAATCTTGTTCCGTCATAAAAACCAGATTTTGCCAATGTGACAAAATTATCAACTGTTTTTGGGGCTTTATTTGGGTATAATTCTAATACAATTTCTCCTAAATTTGTTTTTAATGTTGCTTTTATATTTTCCATATTATTTTTTTGTTGATTATTATCAATTATTTTTGCTTGATTATTTTCTTTTATATCTTGATTATTTTCTCTGCTATTAAATTTAAAATAAAAAATTCCAATAATCGCTATTAAAATTACAATTATTGATAAAATTAAAAAATTATTTTTCATAACTTTTATTTATAACAATTTTTGATTAAAAAAACAATTTTTTTTAAAATAAATTATTGATTACTCAAAGCCAACTTTAGAGCAGTTTTATAATCAATTAATTTTATATCAAGCATTTTTGCCAAATTATTTTCTTTGCAAATCACTTCAATCTTCATACTATTAACCAAATTTTTTGCCAAAGGAAAAGAGGTTGATGTAATAAAATATAACCAATAAGATGAAAGCCTTGGTGTCATAATTGGCAATAAAACAATTCGTATTTTTAGATTGCTTGCATCAGCCAATCCCAACAACATTTCTTTATAAGTTAAAATGTCTGGTCCGCCAATATCATAACTATTATTATATGTTTCATTTTGACCAATAACTCCAATCAAAAATTCTATGACATTGTTTATGGAAATTGGTTGGCATTTTGTTTTTAGCCATTTTGGTGCAATCATAAAAGGTAATTTATAAACCAAATCTCGCATAATTTCAAAAGAAGAGCTCCCGGATCCAATAATGATTCCCGCTTTCAATGTGGTCAGAGCAAATTTTGAATTTGATAAAATTAATTCTACATTTTTTCTTGAAGATAAATGTTTTGATAATTTTCCTGAATTAACTATGCCACTTAGATAAATAACCTGTTTTGCACTTGTTTGATTTATATGATTTTTGAAATTTGTGGCACACACTTCTTCCATGTTTTCAAAATTTCCTTTTTTTGTAGACATTGAGTGAATCAAATAATATGCAACATCAATATCTTTTGGAATTTTTGATAAACTATTTTTGTCTAAAAAATCAACTTCTATAATAGACAGATTGGAATTTTGATATTGTTTAAAATTAACTTTTTTTAAATCTCTAACACAACAAATTACCTGATGTCCCCCATCAAGTAAAGATGGCAACAATTTTTGTGCCACATATCCAGATGAACCTGTTAATAAAATTTTCATAAATAATAAAATTTAATTTAAAACTTTTGCACCCACAAATATTACAACACTCATTATTATAGTATAAATTGGCATAAAAATAATCATTGTTGAAAAATAACTTAATTTACCCAATCCAACCGAAAAAATGGATGCTTCTGGAAACCAAAAAAATAGTAAGCAAACTTTTATAAAAGATTTTATGTCACTTGTATATGATTGAATTAATTTTATAATTTTTAAATCTTTTTGATTTGTAAAATAATTGATGACTTTTAAGCCAAATTTTCTACTTACAAAAAACAAAATTGTAAACCCTAAAAGATCACCCAAAAATGCATATAAAACTCCTTTTTCAATTCCAAAAATCGCTCCCGAAAGAATATAAAGCGGTGTACCAGAAAGCGGTGAAATTACTATTGTAGACATTTTTAAAAGTATAAAAAATATAGGCCCCCAAAATCCAACATTTTCAATATATTCTTTAAAAATTGTTAAATCTACTTTGCTACCAACAAAAAGTAAAATAGCAACAAATATAACAAAAAACAAAATTACATTTTTACCTTCATGCCAAATTTCTTGAAAAGTTTTTTTTAAATTTTGTTCTTGCATTTTATTGTGAATTAATTTTTGTATAAATCGAAGTAAATGAGTTATTTTCAGGTTGTATCAAATTCTGTATCTTAAATACAATAACACCTCATACCAAGTATTATTTTATCAAATTCTTATTAAATAAAAATCCCTCATGTTCGCTTTCGCAAACACGAGGGAAGTTCTAAGTATCTAAGGACAAGGTCAGAGTGACCAAGCC
>CALLZK010000023.1 GCA_937858275.1 uncultured bacterium | reverse complement strand
AAATTTCTTCTTTTGCTTGTGAAAAATCTTTTAAAGCTACAGCACCAAAAATTTCATCAGCTAATTTTTCTGCCGAAATTTCTGGATCATTTTCCTCTCGAGCAGCATAAATTGGCAAAATAAATAATTTATTTTTTTTATTTTTTCGAACAGATTCTTGCGAATTTTTAATTACAGAATTTTCACCAAAAAACTCATTAAAGACTTTTACAAAATCATCAAAAAGATTTTTTGTCCTGGAATACAAGTGCGGTTGAAAAAAAACTTTTAGATTTTTATCTGGAAATTTTTGAGTCAATGCCAACAATGTCGCCCTAATTTCTGTCGGATGATGACCATAATCATCATAAATAATTGCTCCATTTTGATTTTTACCTCGAAATTCCATTCGTCTCCATGTCCCACGAAAATTTTGCAAACCGGTTTTTGCTTTTTCATAATTCAAATAAAAATCAGATTCTATTTTTTGAGAAAATTTAAAATTTAAAAAATCTGCTACCGCCAAAGAAATTGAAGCATTTCTTATATTATGATCTCCTATCACAAATAATTCCGGAACATCTTTTATATAATCACGAAAATTTATGCATTTTCCATTTATCTCTGAATTTTCTGTATCTGTTTTATTTTTATTTACACTCAAATTTAAATCTTTTTTGAAAATGCCATGTTTTTCTATAATCTCCTTAACATTCTTATCTTCGAAATCACAAATAATCGCCCCCTCTTCTGGGACCAAATCAGCCATTTGCATAAAAGCACTTTTGACATCTTCTAAATCTTTATAAAAATCCAAATGATCAGCTTCGATATTTGTAATCGCAAGAATTGTGGGTGATAAATTTAAAAAAGATTTTTTGTACTCACATGCCTCTACTACAAAAAAATTATCTTTTCCAGAAACAAAATTTGTTTTTTTATTATTTTCAAAAATCAAACTACCCACAATCAAATTCGGCTTTATTCCAGATTCTTTTAGTGCATAGTATGTCATAGCAGTAGTTGTTGTCTTGCCATGTGTGCCAGATATTGCAATGGTATACATTCCAGCAGAAACATATCCAAGCATTTGAGCATAAGTATACATTGGAATTTTTCTTTTTTTTGCTTCAAGAAATTCGGGATTATCTTGAGAAATTGCCAATGTATACACAATACACTCGGTATCCGCTGAAATATTTTTGGCATTATGACCAATTGAAATTTTTATGTCTTCGGAAGACAAATCTTTTGTAATTTCTGAATTAGAAGAATCTGACCCACTCACTTCCAAACAAAAAGATTTGAAAAGTCTAGCCAAAGCCGACATCCCTATTCCACCTATTCCAATAAAATGAATTTTTTTATAATTTATGTTCATGTTTAATGTTTTTTATAAAAATATTAATCTGATTTTAATGCACCTCTTTTGATTTTAGGGCATCTTTTGTATAACGATTGCTTGGAGACCAAATCATAAAATCAGGCACACCCACATCTACAGAAGCATCGATTTGGGCTCTAACTTCTTTTGGACCATAAGTTCCACCGTAATTAAAATCCTGAATCCAGGTTCTCAATTGTTTTACAGAAACACGATTTCTGATTTCTTCTGAAATTTCCAAATTATTTTTGAACTCATTAATTCTTTCTATCGCAGAACCCATCACAAAATGTATAAGCTCATATGGATATTTATTTGGATCCGCCCAACCATTGAAATGTGGTGGATAATGTGACGGGTAAACCATTGGGGCCACATAATCAAAATACGGCAAAGCTTTTTCTAAAATTTGTCCAATATTCAAATCATCTTTTGTTGTTGTGGTCATTCCAAACAAATCAACCGATGTTACAAGTGGAGCTATTTGTGTGTTATGTTTTTTATTTTCTTTTAAAATATTTTGATTGTAATCTGAAATTTTTTCATATAAATATTTGAAAAAGTTTTCAAGAGCAATTGATTTGCCATCTTTTTCATTTTGAGAAATTATTTTGTCACTGAAAGGAAAATGAATGTCTTTCATATTTCCATCTGAAGGAAATCTAACATAATCAAAATTTATTTCATCAAAACCAATTTTTTTGTGAGATTCAAAAGTTAATTCCAAAATATAATCCCAATATTCTTTTGCACTAACATCTATAAAACTTATACCTTTAAAATCTTTCCAAACCGATCCATCACTCTTTTTTTTCACAGCCAAATCTGGTCTAATGCTTGTGTAAAAAGGATCTTGAAAAACAGTAATTCTTCCAATCACATAAACATCCATATCGTGAAATATTTTTACCAAATCAGCCATATCCCTTGTTCGACAACCGGTTCCACTTACACCTAACAATTTTTCATTTTCTGTATAAAACGAAATTGTACCACTAAAATCTTTTATATCTATTACAATTGAATTTATTTCTGTTTGAGCAATTAAATCAATCAAATTTTTACGAAAAGAGGGGGTTGAGGCAACACATGCGGTCATATAAATTGATCTAACAATGTCTGGGGTTTTTATATATTTTATTTGTTGAATTTCTTTTTTAAATTCTGTGTCTGAATTTTTATTTAAAACAAATTCATCATCCGACTGGTCGGTAGAAATAACAGATGCCAAATTATTATTTTGGGAATCATATTCTACAGAAAATATATTTGGACCAATTACAAAAGAAAATATTCCGAACAAAAAAACTGCGGGAAAAAATACGAGCGACAAAAGCAGTTTATTTTTATTCTGTTTTTTTTGATTCATTTGAAATTTCTGATTGTTCTACAAAATTATTTTCTTCGTTGTTAATTAACTGATCATCCTGTACAAAATTTTGATCAGGAATACTTTCTACAAAATGAGAATTTTGTTCTTTTTCTAAAATATGTTGTTTGTATACCTTTTTAAGTTTTATGGAAACAGCCATTATTATCAAAAAAGATCCAAAAATAACATTTAAAATATCTTCAATGTTTGAAGGAAGGCCAGAAAAAGGCATAATTAATATTAATAAACCAAGTATAAAAAGTGTTTTGTGAATTTTCATAATTTAAAATTATAACAAAAAAATAAAATAAAAAAAGCAATTTATTAGACAAATTATCCAAATCAAAATTTATAAAACTATGACCACAAATTCCCCTCTCAATTTGGCCTGATTTTGATTGAAAAGTCCAAGAAGCTCTTGTGGTTTGCCAATCATAACTTCCTCAAATATTTTTGAGATTTCTTTTATCAAAAAAACTTTTTTATCTGGACAAAATCTATTCAAAAGTTCTAATGATTTCAAAATTCGATGCGGTGATTCAAAAAAAATAAAAGCGGTTTTTTCTTCATCTTTTATGTTTTCATTATCAAATTTTTGAGAAATTTCTGAAAAAAAAGTTTGGCGACCTTTTTTGTGTGGAGCAAATCCGGCAAAATAAAATTTTGTGGTTGGTAATCCTGCAATAGAAATTGCAGTGGTCAAAGAACTTGGTCCTGGAACAGATTCGATTTTAAAATTTTGAAGAAAATATTTTTCTGATTCTTTTTTTTCCGCAATCTGTTTTTTTAAATAATCACGAATTTTTAAGACAAGCTTTCCGCCCGGATCTGAAATTGCTGGTGTACCAGCATCTGTAACTAATGCTAATTTTTTACCACTATCTAACATTTCAAATATTTTTTGATATTTATTTTCGTCACTATATTCGTGAAAACTAATAGTTGGAGTTTGTATTTTGTAATAATTTAAAAGTTTTTTTGTGTTTCTGGTATCTTCTGCCAAAACAAAATCTACTTCACCCAAAATTCTCAAGGCTCTTAAAGTTATGTCTTCCAAATTTCCAATTGGTGTAGCAACTATATATAACATTTATTCATTTAATTACATTTTAGATAATTTTGCAAATCACATTTTAAACAAAAAACACTTTTTTCGTTCTTATCCTCGTCCCCTTTTTTGGTCAAGTGCAACTTGACGAAAAAAGAATGCGGAGGGACTTAAAAAGTGTTTTGTTTGTTTAAAATAAAAAGAGCACGTATTTTTACAAATACATGCTCAATAATACACTAAAGGATTAAACCGGCTTAACCCTTTCCGCCAACATATATATGCAAATCAAATTTGCTATTGGGAGATTTCACCTCCCTCAAAACAAGAATGATTTTTGTGACGGGGGAATTATGCACAATCCAAATATAATCACCTGAATCATAGAAGGATTGCAACAAAACCAATTGGCCATATTGATCCACTTCATACACATCAATAACAGCCGACATGGTGCTCACGGGATTGGTAAGAATTGCCTGCAATTCTTGGTGTGATTCTTTTTTTATCACAAAAACCGCACCACTGACAAAACCATTATCCCACGAAACATTTGAGTCGGTGGTCAATCCGGTTAAACTGACATGCCCACGAGTCAAATCAATCATTTTTATTCCGTCTGGTAAGACGAAATTTACAGGATTACCATCAGATGAAAGACTGGTTTGATTTCCTCCCGAAACAAAAACCGTTCCAACATCCACCAGATTTCCAGTTCCAGTTACAATTTCATAACTAAAACTTTCATATCCTGGTGGTAAATAAATCACAAATCCACCCAAGGCGAAATCGAAATTTGCAATTCTTACACCACCATAATAATCATGAATCCTGATCGAGACATTATTGTTGCCGGTGGAATTTGTCCAACGGATAAAATGCCTTTTCTGAAATAAATTCATGACAAAATCGACTGATTGGTTTGGCAAAAGCTCTTCGTGCCATGCCCAACCGGACATGACACATTCACCAGCACTGTATGCGCAGACAGCAGCACTGAATTCCTTCATTTGAGAATTCATAGGCCGCGGTAAGCCCATTCTTGGCTTATCACCATAATCAACAAACAAATGTCCGTTGATTTCAAGCCACACAATACCGACATGTGGCTTGTAAATGGCCCTCATCTGATGCCGTTGATTTGGCACATTTTCAAATCCGGGAACATAATATTCCGCAGAAATTGAATATGCATCGATTTCATTGTTGGCAATTTCCTTTGCCAACAAAACCGAGTTTGGTGCCGAATATACGATCCCGGTCACCAAGACAGTTAGTGCCGCAAAAAACAGCACGATTTTGCTTTTTTTCATTTTTCTCTCCTTTTTTCCGCTGGATTGTCCAGCTTTTTTTGTTTACTGACGAGAAACAGAAATTGTGTTCATTCCAACTTCGGAATACCCAATTTCTGATAATTTTTTCTGATATTCATCCTCTTCTTCAAATTCATTCTTCAATGAATTTGTGGAAGATAAATTTTCAAAAACCATTTCAGAAACTTCGACGACAGCACTTTGTCGTGAAATTTGTTTTTGAGAAATTACATAAAGTAATGCCCCAAAAAGAAGGGCGATAATACCAAGTAGGATTTTGTTCATCTACATATATTCCTTTCGTTGTTTGTTTAGGTACTAATAATCTAAGCAAAACAATAACATAAATATATGATTTAGTCAAAATTTTTATTTTTTAAATAATTTTGCAAATCACATTTTAAACAAAAAACACTTTTTTCGTTCTTATCCTCGTCCCCTTTTTTGGTCAAGTGCAACTTGACGAAAAAAGAATGCGGAGGGACTTAAAAAGTGTTTTGTTTGTTTAAAATAAAAGAATAAATTTTTTACAAACTTTCAACCAAAATCATATTTGTTTCTGTTCCTTTACCAAAAGGTCTTGCGGCGACAATTACAATTTTATCATTTTTTAAAGCTAACTTATTTTTTAAGATTGATTGTTTTATATCTTTTATTGCATGATCTAAATCTGTATATTTATTCATGTTAAAAACCCAACAACCAAAACACAAAACTAATTTTTGACAAACTCTTTGATTTGGTGAAAAAGCCAAAATTGGTAATGTTGGTCTATGTTTTGAAATCGCTCTAGCACCTTGTCCTGAATTTGTTAATGACACTATAAATTTTGCACCGACCTGATGTGCGGTTCTAACAGCATAAGAAGCAACTGCTCCAGAAATACTAATATCATGACCCCTTTCTTTATAAGAAAGTAATTGTTCATGCAAATAATCACTCTCGGTTCTTCTGGCTACTTTGGCCATAATTTCTACAGCATCAAGAGGATATTCCCCCAAAGTCGTTTCTTCAGACAACATTACAGCATCAGTTCCATCCAAAATAGCATTTGCAATATCAGAAACTTCAGCTCTGGTTGGAACGGGAGAATGTATCATTGACTCCAACATTTGAGTTGCTGTAATAACAGGCTTTCCGGCAATGTTACATTTATGAATTACACTTTTTTGAATTAATGGCACTTCTTCAGCTGGAACTTCTATAGCAAGATCTCCACGAGCAACCATTATTCCGTCAGATAATTCTATTATTTCATCAATATTTTTTACAGCTTGAGGAGTTTCAATTTTTGCAATTATACCAGCATCTGATTTTGCGGCTTTCAAAATATTTCTCAATTCCACAATATCACTTGGTCTTCTAACAAAAGAAAGGGCAAAATAATCAACTTTGTTTTTGATACCGAATTTTAAATCTTCTTTATCTTTTGGTGTAAGTGAAGAAATCGAAATATCAGTATCTGGCAAATTAACACCTCTTCTACCCTTCAATTCTCCACCAACAATAACTTTACAAATTATTTCTGTGCCTTTTATTTCCAAAACTTCTAATCTTTTTTTGCCGTCATCAAGCATTATTCTATCTCCAACTTTGGCTTCTTTTGTTAATTTTTCATAATTAACATAACAAATTTTTTCATCTCCTTTTATTTGTTTTGTTGTAAGTGTAAAAATTTGTCCTTTTTTGATTGTGACTCTACCATTTTCTGTATTAAATTCTCCAAGACGAATTTTTGGACCACCCAAATCTTGTAAAAAAGCAACTGGTATACCAGTTTTTTTTGAGGCAGATCTACCATTATCAATTTTTTTCTGATGTTCTGCAAAATCCCCATGAGAAAAATTCATTCTCACAACATTTAATCCAGATTTTAATAATTTTGTAAGCATTTCCTCACTCTCTGTTGCTGGACCAATTGTTGCAACTATTTTTGTCTTCTTTTTCAAAATCATATTTATTTTTATTTTATATTTTATATTTTTTAATTTAAGCGGTTATATACTATCACATTTTTTTATTTTTAAATACCCCTAATAACTTTTATATCTGCACCCAAAGAATTTAATCTATCAGCTATTTCTTCATACCCCCGACGAATTGAGTAAACATTTCTCAAAATAGATTTTCCGGGAGTGGCAAGCATCGCAACCAAAATAATTGTAGCCGGTCTTAGTGCTGGCGGACAAACAATTTGTGTTGGTTTTGGATTTGTTTTTCCGGTTATATAAATTCGATGCGGATCAGCCAAATTTACATCAAAACCAAGTTTGGCTAATTCTGTAAAATAAATTGCTCTATTTTCCCACATCCAATCATGAATAAGTGTTGTTCCCTCAGCAAAACCGGCAATTGTTGCAAAAAATGGTAAATTATCTGTGTTTATTCCAGGATATGGTTGAGCATGTATTTTGTCATGTGGAGCAAATAATTTTGAAGGTTTTATGTCTATGTCTACCAAATTTGTTTGTCCGTTCAGAGATTTATAAACTTTACTTTTTTTATATTTTAAACCCATTTTTTCTAATTTTAATAATTCGAGTCTCAAAAAATCTATTGGGCATCTTTTTATTTTTAAATTAGATTTTGTCACAATCGCAGATGCAATAAAGAACATTGATTCCGTTGGGTCTTCACTAACAAAATGTTCAACATTTTTATTAATTTTTGAAAGTCCTTTTATTTTTAAAGTTGATGTTCCTATTCCTTCAATTTTTATACCCAAATTTTGTAAAAAGAAACAAACATCTTGAACTTGATAATTAGCAGAAGCAAATCTAATCGTGCTTTCTTCTTCAATACTAGACGCAGTCAAAAGTGCAGTAATAGTTGCACCATCAGACATTTCATACAAAACCGTGTCAGCTGATTTTAAATTTTGATATGAAATTTTGTAGTGATCGCTTTTGGTTTCAACTTTTACTCCAAAATCTTCTAGGCAGTATTGATGTGCAGATATTGTTCTTGATCCCATTTTACATCCGCCCGCATTTGGCAATAGAAAACTTTTTTCATATTTTAAAAGTGGTCCAATAATCCACAAACTTGATCTGATTCTTTTTGCTGAATCATGCAACATGTTTTTTATGTTTATTTTTTGTGGAATTTTTATTTCTATATCATGTTCATTTATCCATTTGACCGATATGTTTAGAGCTTCGAAAAATTCAATAACTCTATTTATTTCTTCAATTCTTGGAACTCCTCTAATTATAGTTGTTCCCTCATTTAAAATAGAAGCAAATAAAATTCCAAGGGCACCATTTTTTGAAGTATTAGTAATAATTTCTCCGCTTAACTTTTTGCCGCCATTTATTTCAAAATCCATTGAATCAGAAATTGAGATTATTTGCCGGTTTAAAACCTCGCTAATTTTTGCCAATTCGTGAGTTGTAAAATTTTGACCACCATTTTCCATTCTGGCGACCGCACTTTGTGATGTTTTTAAAGCTTTCGCAAATTCACTTTGTGTCATTCCCTTGCTTTTTCTAATATTTTTAATTAATTCCCCGATTTTTATTTGATCATTTTGATTTGACATAAAAAATATTATATCACAAATGATATAAAAAAATATTTTAAATATCCACAAATAAGTGCTATTATATAAACAATGTACGAATATTCGTATTAAATAATCAATCTGAAATGAAAATCACAGAAAATGCAAATTTAAAGGAAATGTCTTTCATGAAAATCGGCGGTACGGGTAAATTTTTGATAGAAATAGAAAATGAAAAAGAATTACACAAAATTTCAGAAATACACAAAATTGAAAAACTGCCCATAATTATTGTTGGAGAGGGTTCAAATACAATTTTTGGAGACGGAGAACAACAAAAGATATTTGTCAAAATAAAAATTGATGAAATTTTGAAGGTGTATCAAGATAATTATGGAGTTAATCTAAATGTCAGTTCTGGAACAAATTGGGACAAACTGGTCGAATGGTCAGTAAAACAAAATTTATCAGGATTAGAATTGTTGTCGGCTATACCCGGATCAGTTGGAGCATCTCCAATTCAAAATATTGGTGCTTATGGACAAGAAGTTTCAAATGTAATTACTCATATAAAAGCTTTTGATATAGTTGATGAGGAATTTTATGAAATTACAAATTCCGAATGTGATTTTGGATATAGAGATAGTTTTTTTAAAAAAAATCCAAACAGATATATAATCACAAATGTCTCTTTTAGATTATCAAAAACAAAACCAGAAACACCAAAATACAAAGATTTAGCTCTGTATTTTTTGTCGAAAAAAAATAAAAATCCGACCTTGCGAGAAATTAGAAAAGCGGTAATAGATATAAGAAATCAAAAATTAGCAAATCCAAAAACTGATCCAAATTGCGGTTCTTTCTTTAAAAATCCAATTGTAAAAAAAGATGTTGCTCAAAAATTAATAAATAAATTTTCAGACATGCCCCACTTTCCTGCTGAAAATGATTTTGTAAAATTATCAGGAGGTTGGCTAATAGAAAAATCTGGATTTAAAGGAAAAAATTTCGGAACAATACGAGTTTCTGATAAAAATGCTCTTGTATTAATTTCAAATGGAAATGCAAAATTCAAAGAATTAATTGAGGTTAAAGAAAAAATAATACTTGGTGTTGAGAAAAATTTTGGAGTAATATTAGAAGTTGAACCGAATTTGATTATTTAATTTAAGATTTAAAAACACACCCCGACTCGCATTTTTTTCAAAAAATTCAAGCGAAAAAAGTTTTTAAGTTCTAAATCAAAGT
>CALLZK010000022.1 GCA_937858275.1 uncultured bacterium | reverse complement strand
TACCGGAAGAAATAAATATACAAAAACAAGACATTAAAAAACTTTCTGACCCAATCCCACCAGAAAGACAGAAACTTCCAGATCCATATAGAGAGCAAATAAATTAAAATGAGATTTCAAGTTCCACAATTTATAGGAATAGAAGACAGAATTTTTGGTCAATTAACCGCCAAGCAATTTTTGTATGTCGGTGCAGGAATTGGAATAGCTTTTATTTTAACGAGAATAATACCAAACAGAATAATAGCATTATTTATAGCACTTCCTATAGCCGGACTGTTTTTTGCTTTCGCCTTTTACAAATACGACGGGCACATACCTTTTATAAAAATTGTTGAAAACTTTATAAAATACACAGGAAAACCAAAAATATATATATGGAAAAAAATCCCAAAAACCCCAGAACAAATGAAAAAAGAATCTGATGCAATTTTGACAACAGAATCAAATATTCCAAAACTATCAGACAGCAAATTAAAAGATCTGTCTTGGGAGCTAGATATAAACGAAAATATAGATAAATAAATTTTAATAAAAAAAATTTAGTGCTATAATAAACACAAATGAAATCTTCTAATACAACTCAAGAGTTTGTTCCAATAAAAGAAGTTAGGGACGGTGTTGCAATAATGAAAGATGGTTCTATGAAATCTATTTTGATGACCTCATCACTAAACTTTGCCCTAAAATCCGTAGACGAGCAAGAATCTATCATATTTCAATTCCAAAATTTTTTAAACTCTTTAGATTTTTCTATTCAAATTTTTATTCAATCTAGAAAATTAGACATTAGACCATATCTAAATTCACTAGAACAAAAAAGAAAAGATCAAATAAACGATTTGATGAGACTACAAATAAAAGAATATATAAATTTTGTTAGAACCTTTACAGAATCAGTAAACATAATGACCAAAAACTTTTTTATTGTGGTTTCCTATACCCCGCCAACACTTGATATAAAAAAAACTAATTCATTTTTTGAAAAAACAGATTTTAAAAAAGCCGCGATTGATAAATTTGAAGAAGATAGAAGCCAGTTAGAGCAAAGAGTATCAGTTGTCAAACAGGGAATAGCCAGAACCGGTGTCAGGGTTGCTCAACTTGGAACAGAAGAATTAATTGAGGTATACTATAAAATATTTAATCCCGGGGACTCAGAAGCTCCCATAATCGAAAATTAAAATGGGTATATTAGATTTTTTAAAAAAGAAAAAAGAAGAAAAAAATGAAGTAAAAATAACTTCTTTTTTGCCCCAACAAATATATGAGGCGGGTGTTTTAGAATTAAAAGACATAATCTCCCCTCCGGCACTTCAAGTAAATCCAAAAGACATAAATCTTGGCGACAAGATAGTTAGGAGTTTTTTTGTTATATCATATCCCAGATTTTTATCTGATAATTGGTTTTCTCCAATAATAAATTTAGACAAAATATTTGATGTTTCAATTTTTGTTCACCCAATTGATACGGCAAAAATACTTAGACAATTTCAAAAAAAAGTAGCAGAAATAGAAAGTCAAATTAATTCAAGAATGGAAAAAGGACTGGTCAGAGATCCAAAACTAGATACGGCATACAACGATCTTGAAACCCTTAGAGACCAACTACAACAAGCACAAGAAAAGATATTTGATGTTGGTTTATATATTTCAATATATGCAGATTCCGAAGATGAATTAACAAAAATAGAGTCAGAAATAAAATCAATTCTTGAAGCAAAATTAGTTTTTGTAAAGCCAGCCATTTTCCAACAAGAAGAAGGATTTAAAAGTATTATTCCTATATGTACAGATCTTTTGGGTGTTCATACAAAATTGAATTCTGCACCTCTTTCTAGTATATTTCCTTTTATTTCTTTTGAACTAACATCAGATAAAGGTATTTTGTATGGAATAAATAGACACAATTCTGGCCTTGTTCTTTTTGATAGATTTTCATTAGAAAATTATAATTCTGTTACATTTGCAAAAGCCGGTGCCGGAAAATCTTATACAACAAAATTAGAAATTCTTAGGTCCTTAATGTTTGGAACTGAAGTTATTGTTATAGACCCAGAAAGAGAATACGAATATATAGCCGAATCAACAGGAGGCAGATTTTTCAACATATCACTAACCTCTCAACACCATATAAATCCTTTTGATTTGCCAGAACCAAAACCAGATGAGCAACCTTCTGATATACTAAGATCAAACATTGTAAATTTGGTGGGACTTTTTAGATTAATGTTTGGAGGATTAACACCAGAAGAAGATGCGATTATAGACAGAGCAATTACAGAAACTTATGCCCTAAAAGACATAACTCCGGACTCAGACTTTTCACAAATAGAACCACCGCTTATGACCGATTTTGAATTAGTTTTGGCGGGCATGGAAGGAGCAGAAAATTTAGTTCAGAAATTAGGAAAATACACAAAAGGAACATGGTCGGGTTTTATAAATAAACCAACAAATGTAGACATAAACAAAAGTTTCATAGTTTTTTCGCTTAGAGATATGGAAGATGAGCTAAAACCAATTGCGATGTATTTGGTAACACACTTTATTTGGACCGCAATAAGAAAAGAATTAAAGAAACGATTGTTGGTTATTGATGAAGCATGGTGGATGATGAAATCAGAGGATACAGCATCTTTTCTTTTTGGATTAGCAAAAAGATGTAGAAAATACTATTTGGGAATGTCCACAATAACACAAGATGTTGAGGACTTCTTAAATTCTCCATATGGTGTACCCATAATAAGCAACTCTTCTATGCAAATGCTAATGAAGCAATCGGTTTCATCTATAGATATAGTTCAAAAAACCTTCAATCTAACCGATGAGGAAAAATACCTTCTTTTGGAATCTGGTGTTGGTGAGGGAATATTTTTTGCCGGAATGAAACATGTCGCCATAAAAGTTATTGCTTCTTATGCAGAAGATCAAATTATAACCTCAGACCCTTCCCAAATTCTAAACATAAGAAAAGCAAAACAACAATTGAAAGATTCTTCTACACTAGAAGGTGAATCTTCTGTTAGAAAAACACAAAAACAACTAGAAGGTTTATAATTTAAAAGTCTAATAACTTTGTTTTCAAAAAAAATCAATTTTGTTAAAATATCTATAAGAATGAAAAAATATTTTACACCCATATCAATAATTATTATTTTAGTTATTTTTTTAATACCAATACTTTCTTATTCTCAAATGGGGGATTTTGAAGTAGAAAACATGTTTAGTGATTTTAATCAATTAGAAAATGTCTTTCTAGAAATTAACCCACCGTTTCCGGCACCAAATCAAACAGTAAAAGCCTCAGTCACAAGTTATACTACCGATTTAAAAAAACAACTAATAACTTGGATGTTAAATGATGTTAAATATCGAGAGGGTATTGGACTAACTCATATAGATTTAGAACTTGGAAATTCCGGTTCCAGAAATGTTATCAAAGTAATAGTCACGAAACAAAATTTGTCGGAAATACAAGCTGAAAAAATTATAACCCCTCAAAATCTGTCTATTGTCGCCGAAGCACAAACATATGTTCCGGCTTTTTACAGAGGAAAAGCACTTGCATCAAGTCAATCAAATTATAAATTTATAGCAGTAACAGATTTTAAAGATCAAAACGGAAACAAAATACCGTCAAAAGATTTGGTTTTTAGATGGGAAATAAACGACAAAAGAGATGCGGAAAACTCTGGACCAGGAAAAGATACCTATTACTACACAAACAATATAATAAGCCGACCGGTTAGAGTAGTTCTAGAAGTTAGCCCTCTAAATTCTCAAAATTCAGCAAAAACAAGTAGAACATTTGGTTTTACGGATCCAATAATATTATTTTATGAAAGCAATCCTGTGTTTGGAACAATTTTAGATAGAGCAATTTTCGGAGAAATAACCATGTTAACACAAGAATTAAACATAATATCTGAACCTTACTTTTTTGAAAAAAACTCAATAAAAAATTTGAAATCTGAATGGTTTATGGACTCAAAACCAGTTCAGACACAAAACAAAAACTCACTTACCCTTAGAAGAACAGACGAAAAAGCTGGTCAGGTACAAATTAGCCATAAACTATCTAACCCAAACATGTTGATGCAGTATAATAATTCAAATTTATTAGTAAAATTTAATAAACAATAATATGTTTAAAGAAAATATTTTAAAAAATAAAGTCTTAATCTGGTCAATGCTTTGTGGCTTTATTTTTATATTTTCATTTTCAATAATAAAAAATAATCCTCAAATTTTAACCCTTTCACCTCAATCAAACACCGCACAAGCCAACATGGAATATGTTCCGCTTTCTGGTAACGATATTTTTCCAAGTAGTTCAAGAACCAGCTTTTCAGATCTTGTATCATTATTTTTTAAATGGGGAATAGCTATTGCAATAATTTTATCAATTTTGTTTATTGTAATAGGTGGAATCCAATACATGACAACAGATGCTATTTTTGACAAAAGTGAGGGAAAACAAAAAATAAGTTCTGCCGTTGCTGGTTTGATATTGGCATTATCTACATGGCTTATTTTAAACACAATCAATCCGCAAATATTGGGATTGAGATTTACAACATCAGTAAATCAGGCAAATAATAGTCGGGGTGGTGCAACAACTGGTGGTGCGACATCCGGACAAGTTAATATAGGAAACGGCGAAGGCGGAGCGGCCTCTCCAAACACAACTAATAATGGAAGCGGTGTTAGTATTAGTTCATCCATAATTAATCAAAATGCTCCTGCCTCTGGAGTAACGGGAAATCTAAATAGTCCAGTCACAGCCGACGGGGTTAATCTAATTAATATACAAACACCAACAGGACAACTGATTGTAACAAATCAGAATCAACAGAATCCTCTTAATACTTCAGTGTCAGTACAAAGTGTAATTAATAATGTAAATTCCGGACAAGCGGTTGGTTCTGGATGGAATCATAATCAATTAAGTAATTTCACAACACCATAAACATGACAAAAAAAACAGCAATATTAATATTAATGATAGTATCGATTTTGGCAGGAGGTTTTGTTTTGTATATGATTTTCTTTTATGACAACTCGCCAGCAAATCAACTTACAGAAAACGGTCAAGTAAGAAGAATTGGGGATATATTTCCAAGATCAGAAAATCAAAATGTTCAACAACAACCAAGTCAGCCCGGTGTGGATGTTAAAATTGATCCCAAAGCAAATAGACTTAGATTAATAACAGAAAGTTCTGTAGCAGGTTTTATGCTTTCAGATAAAGTGGCCACAACAACAGATAATGAGCAGATTATAGAAACAACATATAAATACATAGAAAAGGCGACAGGTAATGTTTTTGAGGCAAATTCAACTAGTTTAAATTTACAAAGAATAACAAACACGACGATTCCAAGAATACAAGAAGCAATCTTTTTTAATAATGGAAATAGTGTTTTATTAAGATATTTAAATCAAAATAGAGAAATAGAAACATTTGTTGGTAGAATTTTAGAAAAAGACCCAGCAGAAATTTCTACTAATGAAGAAGGTGCTGATCTATTAGAAATTAAAGGTGTTTTCTTAACAAAAGACATAGATTATATTACCAAAAAAATTGGAAGCGACATGTTTTTCTATACAAAAGAAGGAAAAGGATATACTTTTGACGGAAAAATGCCTCAGGATCAAAGAGCCATACTTGATCAAACAATAACTGAATTTATATCTGAATGGAATGATGCTGGAATAATATTAACAACAAAAGCCAGTGGTCTATACGAAAGTTTTGTATTTAATTTATCACCAAACGGTGGTCAAATAAGAAATATTATATCTGGACTAAACGGCATAACAACAAAATCTAACAGAAGCGGTGGAAAAATATTTTACTCTTCAATATTTGGAGGAAGAATATTCAACAACATATACATTACAAATACCTCTGAAGGAAGTCTTTTACTGTCGCAAACATTTGCCGAAAAATGTGTTTGGAGTAACAAGGAACAAAATATACTTTATTGTGCTCAACCAAAAAGAATACCGTCGGGTGTAATGCCAGATAGTTGGTATCAGGGAATTGTCTCAACAGACGATGAAATAATAAAAATAAATACAGATACGGGCATTATTGAACTTGTGGCATCATTCCCAATACCTCTGGATGTTATAGAGCCACAATTGTCAGAAAACGAAAACTACCTAGTTTTCATGAACAAATCAGACAGAACTCTTTGGAGTTTATACATTGGTAAAATGTAATAAAAAACTAATCCCTTTTAATTGTTTTTCTAATATACAACTCTTGTCCGATTGAATAAATATTTCCGACCAAAATGTAAAGTCCGATTATTGCTCCAAATGTATAAGAAACAAAAAACAAAATTATTGGCATAATATAAAGCATTTGTTTTTGCATATTCTTCATCATATCTTCCATATTTATTTCACCAGAAGAAACATTTTTTGAGGAGGAAATATTTTTTGGTAAAATTATTTTCATTTGAATAAATTGGGTTATCATAGCTAAAATGGCTAATAATAAGCTTTTTTGTGTCATTTCTATCATTCCCAAAAAGTTTGTATTTATATATTCTGGTCTTGGAACAAAACTGTATAAAAGATTTGTATTTAATTCTGGTAATCCAGAATTCATAAAAACATAATACAAACCAATCAAAAGAGGGAGTTGTATCATTATCAAAAATATTCCAGAAAAAGGATTTAGTTTGTGTTCCTTATATAATTTTAGCATTTCTCTACCCATCGCCTCTCTGTCGTCTTTATATTTTTTTTGTATTTCTTTTAGAGGACCCTGAACTTGTTGCATTTTTATTTGGGTTCTAATTTGGCTTTTTGAAAGAGGAAACAATATTGTCCTTATTATTATAGTCAAAATTATAATTGCAATTCCTAAATCTGTTGTTAAAAAATCAACTAACAAAATAAGTGTGTTGTAAAATGGTTGTACTATTAAGCTTATGAATAAATCTTTCATTTATGTTTTTATTAAAAATTAATATAATAAATATAATAACTTAGTTTACAATTTTAACCAAGTCTTTTTGTATTTCGGTCTTATCAAGACTGTTAATGTCTTTTTTCAAAGTTAAAACATAATCGCATTTTGAAATATCTTCAAATTCTTTTATTATTGATATAATTTTTCTCTTTATTTTGTGTCTATCTACGGCTTTTTTATATATTTTTTTTGGTATCAAAATAGCAAATCTATATAAATTTAAATCATTTTTAATTCTTTTAGCATAAAATAGGGGAGTATTGATTGCTCCGACATTATTTTTTAAAATATTTCTAACAGATTCGTTGTCTAATCTATTTTTTGATGAAAACATTATACAGATATTTTTTTTCTGCCCTTTTGTCTTCTACTTTTCAAAACTCTTTTTCCTCCTTTGGTTTTATTTCTAACTAAAAAACCGTGAGTTTTTGCTCTTTTTCTTTTTTTGGGTTGATATGTTATTGACATAAATTTAATTAACAGGTTATCAACATGTTTTTAACATAAATTATGTTTTTAAGCAAGTTCTTAAAATTAAATTCGGGTATATAATATGGTCAACAAAGAAAAGTAATTTTAAAATCATTTAATAAGTATGCAAAATAATAATAAAGATATTTGGGAACAGGCTTTGGAAAATATAGAGAAGCAGGTTTCTAGAGCAAATTTTAATACATGGTTTAAAGACACTTTTATAGTGAAAATAAGCGATGGTATTGTTCAGGTGGGTGTTCCAAATAGTTTTGTTAGGGACTGGTTAAATAACAAATTTTATAAAGACACCCTAAAGGCCCTAAGGGATATATCTGAAGAGGTTAGATCTATAGAATTTATAGTCAGCAAAAACGATAAAAACAAAAAAGTAGTTAGTCAGATTAAAATAGGGCCAACAAATCAACTACCCCTTTCAGATTATTATATAAACAAAGAAGATAATCTAAACCCGAGATATACTTTTGATAATTTTGTAATAGGTCCATTTAATGAGTTAGCTCATGCGGCCTCTCAGGCAGTAATAAGACAACCGGGTATAATTTATAATCCATTATTTATATACGGAAACACAGGAAACGGAAAAACTCACCTTCTTCAAGCGGTTGGCAATACCATAAAAACACTTTATCCAGAAAAAAAGGTTTTTTATCTAACTTCTGAAAAATTTACAATTGAATACATAAGTTCTGTTCAATCAAATAAAGTAAATTTATTTAAAGACAAGTATAGAAAATACGATGTTTTAATTATGGACGATATTCAGTTTCTATCCGGAAAAGACAGAACTCAGGAAGAATTATTTCACTTATTTAACACTTTATACGACAATAACAAGCAAATTATATTTTCTTCAGATAAACATCCAAATTTTATCAGTGGTCTTGAAGAAAGGTTAAAATCGAGATTTAATCAGGGAATGATGGTTGATATATCTCCACCAGATCACGAATCAAGAGTTGCAATATTGAAAGTGAAAGCAGAAAAAAATAACATTAGATTAGACAAAGAAATATATGACTATGTAGCAAAATCAGTAGATGGAAACATAAGAGAAATAGAGGGAGCATTAAACTCAATAATTTGTCAAACACAACTAAAAGGCAAAAATCTTTCTTTCAACGAAATAAGAGATTTGGTAAAAAACTCTTCAAAACCAAAAAAATTAGTGTCTGTTAACGAATTAATAAAAATAATATCGGACTTTTTTAATGTTGAAGAGGCAAGTATATGTGATAAAACAAGAAAAAAAGAGGTTGTTAGACCGAGACAGATTATTATGTACATAATGAGAGAAGATTTTAACATTTCATATCCAACAATAGGTGAGAAACTGGGGGGAAGAGATCATACAACAGTTATTCATTCATGTGAAAAAATCAAAAACGATCTAAAAATAGATAATACTCTTTCCCAACAACTTAATCAGATACGATCAATGTTATAAAGTTGAAAAGTATCTGTAAAAGTTGTGGAAAAGTAAAGGATTAAGTGTTATTGATTTGTGGTCAAAAGGGGTGATTATTTAAAGTTTAAAAAGTTATCAACAAATTTTATTTTTATCAATAAGTAATCCACAGTTTTTAAAATTAAAAAAACTTAAAAAAGACAAGTTTTTAGCCATAAAAAAGACTTATACACATATTAACAGTCCTAATAATAATAAATAATTTAAATTTAAAATGAAATTAGAAATAAATAAAGAAAAACTAGCGAATTTGTTATCTAAAGTAGAAAAGATAGCATCTAAAAATTCAACACTACCAGCATTGGCATGTTTGTTATTTGAATTTTCAGAAAATTTGTTAAAGATAAAGGCTACAAATCTAGATATAAGCATTATTGTCTCTCTTAAAATAAAAAATGATTTAGATAAAACAATACTTGTTCCAGCATCAATACTAAGCTCTTTCATTTTAAATTTACCAAAAAACGATTCTTATTTAAATTTTGATTTCTCCTCAAATAATCTTAAGATAACCAGTCAAACCACAGACACTGTTATAAAAACTCAGTCACCAGAAGATTTTCCTGAGATCAAGTTAGAAAAACCTTCTAAAAGCTTTAAAATTGACTCTGGCGACTTGATAAACGGTTTATCGTCTGTTTGGTATAGTACTGCAGTTTCAATCATTAAACCCGAGTTTTCTAGCGTTTATGTGTATCATGATGACGGGGACTTGGTTTTTGTTGGAACTGACACTTTCAGATTGGCAGAAAAGAAAATAAAAGTTAAAAATTCAGAAACTTTTGAAAGTGTTTTGATACCATACAAAAATGTATCAGAAATAATAAGAGTTTTGGATGATTTAGATGAACAGATAGAACTTTGTTTTAAAGATGATCAATTAATTATAATCTCAGAAAAAATAACTTTAATTTCAAGAGTTGTTGAAGGAAATTTTCCTGACTACAAACAAATTATACCAAAAGAAGTAAAAACAGAAATTCAAGTTTTGAAAGAGGATTTGGCAACTGTTTTGAGGGTTTCAAATATTTTTGCTGATAAATTTAATCAAATATATTTTTCAATTTTACCAAAAGAAAATATATTTCAAATAAATTCTAATTCTAATGATGTTGGTGAAACAAAAAATATTTTAAAATCAAAAATTACGGGTGAAGATTTGGCGATTTCTTTTAACAGTAAATATATAACAGATAGTTTTTCCTCAATAAAATCAGATTCAATAGATATGAAATTTTTTGGAAATGACAAACCAATGATTATACAGCCATCAAATGATAAAAGTTTTATGTATCTTGTAAGTAGTATTGTAAAGAGATAATGCAACAAATTTCTTTTTATTTAAAAAAGTTTTTTAATTTAGAATTAAAAGATTCAAATCTAAAAAAAATTATAATTGAATCAGTTAAAGAGGTCTGTAATATTGAATTAACAACAAAAGATATTGATGTTCAAAAAAAGATTGTCAAGATAAATAAGGTTGGGGTAGAGAAAACAGAAATATTTATAAATAAAAAAAAGATTCAAGAAAAAATAAATTTAAAACTAAATAGTGTTGATTCTTTTGATAAAAAAATTATTTAATTAATTATTCCAAAATTTATTTCAGAATTAAATGAATTTCCAAGCTCATCTTTGATTGAAACTTTCAATATGTTTTTTTCTGAAAATACTTGATTTTCTTTTGGAATTACCATAAATGAATTTGTATTTGCATCTATATTTCCTATTTTTTGATTATTTACAAAAACCTCACCGCTAACTATTTTTCTTCTGTCTGACATTTCTACAACAATAACAAAAGGACTATCTGATAAATAATTATTATTATTACTCAAACTTATGATTTGTAGTTTTGGTGCTTGAAAATTATTTAAATCAGTTATTTCCACATTGTCTGAGATATTTTGTCTTGAAACCCAGTTTCTGACCGGTATTTCCCATAATTCATATTGAGGATCACTCCAAGGATTGGATGGCATTGGTCCAAGGGGGTCGCTTCTATTTACCCAATGTAATATAGAATGTATCCCACCACCTTTTCCTGTTACAACAACTTTTTGTTCACCATTTTCATCTTGAATAACACTAGTTGTTTCACCTTTCCAAAATCCTCCAATTATAGGTTTAACATCTAACGATAATTGAGTTGGTCTTATAAAATTATCGTGTTGCATTTTTTGTAGAGCTATTTGCATAAATTCGTTCCACATTGGAGCAACGATAAATCCGGCAACTCTTTTTTCCATAGACCTGTTGTCATTATTTCCAGCCCATGCTGACACTGATATGTTTGGTGTATATCCAACTATCCATGCATCTCTGTAGTCGTTTGTTGTACCAGTCTTTACAGCAACATCATTATTTGGAAAAAATAGAAAGGAGCTTGAACCAAAAGCTGGTGTTCTTGCAACATTGTCAGATAAAACATCGGTTATCATTCTTGAAACATTTTCTGATAAAATTCTGTCCGGTAACTCATTTCTTTTTTCAAATAAAACTTTTTCTTTATTATCTTGAATTTTTAGTATTGCATTTTGAGGATATTTTAATCCGTCATTTGCAAAAATTCCGTAAGCAGATGCCATATCAAGAGGTCTAACTTCACCGCCTCCTAATACAAGAGTTAATCCATATCTATCAACATTTGTTAATGTTTCTATTCCCATTCTTTTTGCTAAATTTAGTGAATCTCTAATTCCTGCAAGATATAAAACTTTTACTGCGGGAACATTCACAGATTGTGCCAAAGCATCTCTTAAACTCATTGGACCTCTAAAAATATTGTCATAGTTGCCAGGACTATAACAGCTACCTCCACCGGCACAAGCAGTAGAAAATTCTGTTTGTAAATCAAAAACAATTGTTTCTGGTCTATAACCTTTGTTAAATGCTTCAGCATAAACTATTGGTTTGAATGCGGAACCTGGTTGTCTGACTGTTGTTGCAATATTAAAATTTCCATCTATTTGTTCATCAAAATAATCTCTTGAACCAACCATAACCAAAATTTCACCGCTTTTTGGATCGGTTGCTACAATTGAAGCATTTTCCGCATCAAATCTATCTTTGTTTATAAAAGCATATTTTTTTACAATTTCTTCTGCTTCTTGTTGTAATTCCCAATCAAGTGTTGTTATAACTCTTAATCCGCCTTGTTCTACAACATCTTTACCATATTCTTTCTCTAATAATTCTCTAACATACATTACAAAATGAGGAGCTTTTATACCAAATTGTTGTTGTTTTTGAAATTCAACCTCTGAATTTTTTGCAGATTCAGCCTCTTCTTTTGTAATATATCCAGCGACAACCATTTGATCAATAACAAGATTTTTTCTGGCCTCTAATTTTTCTACATTGTTTCCGTAAGGAGAATAAAATGTTGGTGCTTGTGGTAATGCTGCCAAATATGCAGCTTCTGGCAAACTCAAATCTTTTGCTTGTTTCCCAAAAAATCTTCTAGCGGCTTCTTCGGCACCGTATACATTTCCACCGTAAGGTATTTCGTTTAAATAAATTTCAAGAATTTGATTTTTGGTTAATTTTCTTTCTAGTCTTGGTGCCAAAACCCATTCTTTTATTTTTCTGGAAACTTTTTTTTCTCTAGTTAAAAGAGCATTTTTTATTACTTGCTGTGTAATGGTTGATCCGCCTTGTCCGCCAAGAAGGTCTCCTGTTGATAAGTTTGTTATTACTGCTCTAAATATGGCGGATATTTGGATTCCATTATGTTCATAAAAATTTTTATCTTCTATTGAAATTGTAGCCATTTTTAGATAATCAGATATTTGTTCAAGTGGCACTATTGTTCTTTTTATATCGCCATGAACATCGTACAATATTATTTCTCCAGTTCTATCAAATATTTTTGTGGATTGGGCAACCCTTCTTTCTTCAAAGTTATTTAAATTTGGTAAATCCAAAGATGCTAACCATATAAATAATCCACCAGTTATAAACAAAAATGCAACTAGTATTATTTTTAGCCACGGTTTTATTATTTTTTTGATTTTTTTATACATTTGTAAATTTATTATATCATCTATTTTGTTTTAGATGTCTAAAATGTTAGAATAATAATAATGTTAAATTTTAGCAAAAAAGTAAATACCGATAAAGAAAAGATTAAAAAACTCTTAACCAGAAATGTTGAAGAGGTTTTCGTTTTGGAATCTCTAGAAAAAAAGCTTCTTTCTGGAAAAAGATTAAATATAAAACTCGGATTTGATCCAACTGGTTCAAAAATTCATATAGGAAGAGCTGTCATTTTGAGAAAACTAAAAGAATTTCAGGATTTGGGACACAATATAATTTTTATTGTTGGAAATTTTACAGCACAAATAGGTGATCCTTCAGATAAATTAGAAAAAAGACCAATGCTTTCTGATTTTGATGTTGAAAAAAATCTAAAAAATTACAAAAATCAAATTGGCAAAATTTTAGATTTAAAAAAAGTTTCTTTTAAATACAATTCAGATTGGTTAAGTAAATTAAAATTTAAAGAAATTACAAAACTGGCTGAAAGTTTTACAGTTAGCCAAATGATTTCTCGTAGAAATTTCAAAGACAGACTAGATAGAGGCGGGGAAATATCACTAAGAGAATTTATGTATCCTTTGATGCAGGGCTACGATTCTGTAATGGTTGATGCGGATGTTGAAATTGGAGGTTTTGATCAATTGTTTAATCTAAAAGCCGGAAGAATAATTCAAAAATATTATGGCAAAACAGAACAGGATATTTTGACAACAACAATGCTTGAAGGAACAGATGGTAGAAAAATGTCTACTAGTTGGGGTAATGTTATCAATATAATAGATGAACCAAGTGAAATTTTTGGAAAAATAATGTCTTTAAGGGATGATTTAATAATAAAATATTTCAGAGTTTGCACAGATTTTTCAGAAGAAAAAATTGCAGAATTTGAAGCAAATCTTTTATCTCAAAAAATAAATCCAAAAGATTTAAAAATTGAATTAGGCAAAGAAATCGTAAAAATGTATCACGGCGAAAAAGATGCTATTTCCGCAGTTGAAAATTTTGAAAAAACATTTAGTCGTGGAGGTATACCAGAAAATTTTATTGAAATAAAAGCAAGTGTTGATCAAAAAATTGTCGATATTTTAATAAAAGAAAAGATTGTTATTTCAAAAAATGATTGGAGGCGATTGATTGATGGCGGTGCTATACTAAAAATTATTTCTGATTCTGAAAAACAAAAAATAAACGATCCAAATTATATAATAAAAGAATCTGGTTTTTATAGAATAGGCAAAAAAAGATTTGTAAAAATAGTAGTTTAAAATTTAGAAGTTATCTATATCTTCGTAAACGTCAACTAACAAATCATATTCATCTTCTTCTTCCTCATCTTCCTCTAATTCAGAATTTTCTTCATCGGGCTCTTTTAAAATAAGAGGATCGACATGAGGCTCTTCTTCTACACCGTCCACATCTTCTTCTATTAATTCTTCAGCTATTCCTATTTCTAATATTTCATCAACTTCGTTTTCTCCATCTTTTAAATCGTGCATTTCTTCATTTTCCATATTTTTTTAAAAAATTAATTTTTAATTTAATATACTTGTAACAAATTAATTTTAAAATGCAAATAGTGTTTTAAAATTTTCTGTGGAAAAGCAAAAGGTGTGAAAAAATTATTTTTTTAAATTTTTATTTTTTCTACTTGCTCTATGTGTTAATCCGCATGCTATCGCATCAAATTCGTCGTCGTTTGATATGTTTTTTTTAATATTTATTAACATTGGTATTATTTTTATAATAGAATTTTTATCACTTTTTCCGTTTCCAGAAACTGCTATTTTTATTTGTTGCGGGCTGTATTCAAATATTTCCAAACCCTCATTTTTTGCTGTGGCAATTATTGTACCTCTAGCTTCGGCAACCATTAAGGCGGTTTTTGCATTTGTGTTAAAAAATAATGTTTCTATTGCCAATTCTGTTGGTTTATAAATTTTTATAATTTCTAAAATTCTTTTTTGAATTTTTGCCAAACGAGTTGAGTGTTCTTCTTTTGAATTTGTCTTGAAGCATTCAGAAAAAATGAATGAGTCTAACTCTTTTTTCTCCAAATCAATTATTGCTATACCAAGTCTTTCATATCCTGGATCTATAGAGATTATTTTCATTTTTTATTTTTTATAAAATTACAAATTATTCTGCATTTGTAAAAACTTCTTGCACATCTTCTAATTCTTCCAAAATATCTACCAAATTTGATAATTTTTCTAAATCTTCGTCAGATAAATCGACTAATGTATTTGCAATCCATTTTCCGTTTTCTTTTGAAAAAGCCCATGATGCAGAACCTGGTTGTGCCAGATCAAATCCGTTTTTTGATAAAATGTGCCTTATTTCTGCGGCAGTTCTATTTTTGTTATCGGTTAATCCCTCTATCATTATTGCCGTTCCTCCAGGACCATAAGTTTCGTATAAGACACTTTCCATTGAAGTTGTGTTGCTGTCCGTTCCTTTTTTGATCGCTCTTTCAATTGTGTCTTTTGGCATATTTTCTTTTTTTGCTATTTCAACAATTGCCACAAGTTCTGGTGATGTCGTGTTTCCATCAACTCTCTTTGAAACAGAAGTAATTAGTTTTGATAATTTGGAAAATTTTTGACTTCTTTTTGCATCTTCGACTCCCTTTTTATTTTTTATTTTTGACCACTTGTTATGTCCAGACATGTTTTTGTTTTTAGATTAATTTTTAAAGAATTATTTTATGAATAGTTTTGAATTATTTTTTAAAAAGATTTGGCGGTGGTTTTATGTTTAAATGAGAATATCCTTTTTCAGTAACCATTCGGCCGCGAGGTGTTCTTTCTATAAAGCCAAGTTGTATTAAATACGGTTCATTAAATTCTTCTATTGTTCCGGGCTCTTCTGAAAGCGACATTGATATTGTGTGTAATCCGACTGGACCACCATTGAATTTTTCTACAATGGTTTCTAAAATGTTTTTGTCTGCCTTTGTAAGACCAACATCGTCTATTTGTAACATGTCTAATGTTTTGTCTACAGATTCTTTTGTTAAATCTGTTTTGTGTACTTGAGAATAATCTCTACATCTTTTTAAAAGATAGTTTGCAGTTCTTGGTGTTTGTCTGCTTCTTTTGGCAATTTCCTCACAAGCATTTTTGTCTATGTTTATTTTTAAAATTTTCGCAGATCTTTCTATGATTTTTTCAATTTCTTTTTGAGAATAAAATTCTAATCTAAATATTCCGCCAGAGAACCTGGATCGAAGAGGGGATGAAAGCATTGAAATTCTGGTTGTTGCGGCGATCATGGTGAATGGCGGCAATTCCAACTGAATTGTTCTGGCTGACGGACCTTTTCCAATTATTATATCCAAATTTCCTGACTCCATGGCCGGATATAGCACCTCCTCGACTGATTTGTTTAGTCTATGGACCTCGTCTATAAACAGGATATCCCCAGAATTTAAATTTGTTAATATTGAGGCAATGTCGCCAACTTTTTCGATGGACGGACCAGAAGTTATCTTTATTTGTGAATTTGTGTGATGAGCAATAAGATGGGCGAGTGTCGTTTTACCCAGTCCTGGAGGGCCATAAAACAAAATATGCTCTGGCGGATGAGACCTTTCTTTTGCTGCTTGTAGTAGTATGTTTAGATTGTTTTTTATACTTTCTTGACCAATATATTCATCCCAAAACTTTGGTCTCAGCTCTTGATCTAAAAAGTTATCTATTTTATTATTATTGTCTGTGTCTTTTTTTGTTGGTTTGGGGGTACTTGACATAATATTTGTATATGTTATTATACCATGTATAAGTTTTTTTATACAAGATATTCGAAAATTCTGTTCAAGAACATAAATCTCTAAGCAAAGGGAATATCCCGTTGGTGTTTCATCGAGGACGTTTTTGGTTGACGGCTTTGGCTGTATTTACTGATGCTATCCTTAGATAATTACCTGCCTTTAGGTCTCGGTATTTAAAGGTTTTGCTTAGAGGTTTATATTCTGGAACTTTTATATGTACTTCTTTCGTTCCGAAAAAACTAAAAATTTCTGTATATAAAATATATTAGTCATATATTTTATAAATTCAACTAGTCAAAACATTTTTTTTGTTTCATACTGTTTTTTATTTTTTTTTAAAAAAAATAAATATTTTTTAATCTAAAAAAAACCAACAACTCTTTCAACTTCATCTATTGTTGTAACCCCTTTCATTATTTTTATTAGACCATCTTCACTCATGCTAATCATTCCTTGTTTTTTGGCAACATCAAATATTTCATGCTCACTACCAAAGTCGTGAATTATTTTTTCTAACTCTGTATCCATAAATATTGCCTCAAAAATACCAATTCTACCCCTATATCCTGTGTTATTACATTGGGGGCATCCGACAGATTCTTTTATTTCATCAGAAAACGGAGGTTTTTCTGGGTCATTAATTTGATCATAAATATTTTTTAATTTTTCTAACCTTTCTCCCTCAAGTTGAACTGTTTTGGCACAATGTGGACATAGTTTTCTTACAAGTCTTTGAGCAATTACAAGATTTATTGCTGAAGTCATTATTTTTGAATCAACACCAAGATCTGCTAATCTTGGAAAAGCACCTGCGGCACTGTTTGTGTGTAAGGTTGAAAAAACAAGGTGTCCAGTTAATGCTGCTTGAATAGCAGTTGCCGCCGTGTCATTATCTCTAATTTCTCCAACCATTATTACATCAGGATCTTGTCTAAGAGAGTTTTTTAAGCCGGATGCAAAATCGTAATTCTTTTTTTGGTCAACCTGTGTTTGAACGACTCCTGCCAAGTGATATTCTATAGGATCTTCTATTGTGATTATTTTTATTTCCGGAGTTTTTACTCTATTTAAAAAGGAATAAAGTGTGGTAGTTTTTCCAGATCCGGTTGGGCCAGTATTCAAAATCATTCCGTTTGGTTTTTCTATTTCTCTTATGAATAATTTTAATAATTTGTCTGGAATTCCGATTTGATCTAGTGGAACAGTCAGTGATTTTGGGTCAAGTAATCTCATAACTACTGACTCACCATTGTTTCCGGGCATTGTTGATGTTCTAATTTCGAATTCTGTTTCGCCAATTCTCACACTGAACCTTCCGTTCTGTGCCTGTTCTTTTATGTTTAGTTTTAGTCCAGATAATAATTTTATTCTGGAAATTAATAATTTGTATGTATCAAAATCTAATAATGTGACCCTGATCAAAACACCGTCTATTCTAAAACGAACAACAACCTCATCCTCTTCTGGTTCTATGTGTATATCAGAAGCTTTTGACCCAATACCAGCGGCGACAATTATTTCTACAATTCTTGAAATTTTAAAACCTCTTTTCATTTGCTTTACATCTTCTATAAGTTTTTTTGCACCATCAACAGAATTTACTTTTTTTATGAAATCAGAAATAAACTCGTTTGCAACATCAAGTGTTCCGGCGGATGTTTCTGTGGCAAATGAAACATCTTTGTATCTACTCCATGCATGTTCCAAACTTTTTTGAGAGCAAACATACAATTCTGGAATGTACCCTTGGTTTTGTAGATTTTCTAAAATCACATTTAGTCCTTGTGTGTTTGGGGAGATAATTGCTACTTTTATATTTTTATTTGTAAGTTGAAATGCTGCTATTTTTACTTGTCTTGCATCGTCTTCTCTTATAATTCTCAGTGCATTTGTATCAATATATGCTTTTCCAATAAGATCTATGTATGGTAAGCCATATTTTGATGATAAATACTGTGCCAAATCCTCGCTTTCTTTTTCTCTTAGTTCGGCGATTTTTATATTTTGTTTATCTTCATCAAATTTTATGACCATTTGATTTAAATTATATCAAAAAGAAGTTTTTTTGTTTGCTTGATTTTTTTATAAATTATGTTATAATTTGTGCAGAATAAAAAAGGCTCAAATAAAGAAAGGAGAGGGCCATGAAAATCAGTTTTTTGATGTTATTGGTTGTTGGTTTGGGCACCGGTTGTGCCACGACCGAGCGGTGGGGATCCTACCACTCCGAGGAAGAAAATTATAACTCCTGGGGTGGGCGGTACAGGAGGAACAGCATCAACTACAATCAATCCTTTCGTCCGGGAATTGGTGGAGTCGATATTGCGTTTTCTTCTGGTTCGACCAGGAGAACCCACGGATCGTGGACCTTCAACGGGGTAACACAAACACAGCGGAACAGTGTTTTTGACCCTGTTGAATGTGTCAACTGCGGCTCACCTCACAGCTGGGGTGAGGGATGCTACAGCCGAACTTCAAAAAGTGCCAACTGGCACGAAATAAAGGTTCGGAAGAAGGCCGGTGATACATCAACATCACCGGCACAACAACCGTCACTGTGCCCGTGTGGGTACTGTGACTAAACTTAAACCGCGACAGAGTCTCTCTGCCGCGGTTTTTTACTTTTTAAAAAATGTTAGAATGATTAAATGAATTTTCAATTAATTAAAAAAGAAGATTTTTTTGAAATAAAAAACGAATCAGAAATGGCTATCTTTTCTCAAAAAATTTTTTTACATATTTTAAATTCGGTTTTTAATAAAAAGAATGAAACCGCAACAGTTATAGCTCTTTTTGGAAATTTAGGTTCTGGCAAAACTACTTTTACAAAATATTTTGTTAAAAATTTTGAAATAAAAGAAAATGTGACTAGTCCAACTTTTGTGATTTGTAAAATTTTTGATATTCCAAATAATTTTTGGCAAAACAATCAATCAATTTTTTTAAAAGAAAACAATAATGATTTTGAAAATAAAATCTTTTTTAAAAAAATATATCACTTTGATATGTACAGATTAAAATCATCAAAAGAATTATCTGTCTTGAATTGGATTGAAATAATTAATAATCCAGAAAATATAATAATAGTTGAATGGCCAGATATTATAATTGATGCCATGCCAAAAAGTTTTTTTAAATTGTCTTTTGAATTTATTAATGAAAATCAAAGAAATGTTAAATTTGAATCAATTAATTTATAAATGTCACAAAAAGATAAAAAAAGAATAGTTTTACTTGATTCTCATGCAATATTGCACAGGGCATATCATGCTTTGCCAGATTTTTCGTCAAGCAGGGGTGAACCGACTGGTGCATTGTACGGGCTTTCTTCAATGCTTATTTCTATAATAAAAGAATTAAAACCTGATCATTTGATTGCGGCTTTTGATTTACCAAAACCAACATACAGACATGAGGCATACACTGATTATAAGGCTGGTCGGAAAGCATCTGATCCTGAACTTATTTCTCAAATCAAAAGAGCTTATGATTTGTATTCTGCTTTTGGAATACCGGTATATCAAAAAGAGGGCTATGAAGCAGATGATGTTTTGGGTACATTATCTGAAAAATTAAAAAAAGATGCAGAAATTATAATAGCATCTGGTGACATGGACACACTTCAGCTTGTTGATGGAAAAAATGTCAAAGTTTTTACTTTAAAAAAGGGCATAAAAGATACTATTATATATGATGAGGATGGAGTTTTTAATAGATTTGGATTTTCTCCTAATTTGTTGCCAGACTACAAGGGTTTGAGGGGGGATCCCTCTGATAATATTATTGGAATTTCTGGAATAGGAGAAAAAACAGCAACTATTTTAATTTCAAAAATTGGCTCAATCGAAAATATTTATAATACTTTAGAAAAGTCGCCAGAAAAAATTTTGGAAATAGGAATAAAAGAAAGAATCATAAATCTTTTGAAAGAAAATAGAGAAGAGGCCGAGTTTAGTAAAATGTTAGCAACAATTCGAAAAGATGTTCCGGTTGAATTTGAAATACCAGAAAAAAATTGGTCTGAAACAGTTTCTGTTCAAAAAATTCAAGATTTCTTTAAGGATTTGGAATTTAGATCTTTAAATTTGAGACTAAAAGAGATTTTGATAGTTCCAGAAAATAGTTCTGATAGTTTTTCTGAAAATATACAAAAAAATAATTTGGAAGATAAAAAAATAAATCAAATTATTTCATCAGAAGCAAAAATTGCTTTGTGGTTGATAAATTCTTCAATTACTAATCCTCAACTAGAAGATGTTTTTAATTATACTCGTGAGCAAGATATAGAAATTGCTCACAAAAAAATCTTAAAAGAAATTTTTGAAAAAAAGTTAGATTATGTTTTTTATAACATTGAAAAACCTTTAATACCAATTATTTCCGATATGGAAAAAAATGGTGTAAAAGTGGATTTAAATTTTTTAAATAATTTATCGATTGAATATCATAAAGAATTAAAAAAATATGAAAAAAATATTTGGGATTTTGCTGGGCAAGAATTTAACATAAATTCTCCTCAACAATTGTCAGAAATATTATTTACAAAATTAAATTTAAAATATAAGGGAATGAGAAAAACATCTACTGGAAAATTATCTACTCGTGAAGATGTTTTGCAAAAATTAAAAGGTAGTCACAAAATAATAGATGAAATATTAGAATATAGAGAATTTCAAAAATTGCTCTCAACATATATAGATGCAATACCAAAAAGTGTCGCAAATGACGGCAGATTGCATGCAAATTTTTTACAAACTGGCACAACCACAGGCAGAATGTCTTCAAATAATCCGAATTTGCAAAACATTCCAATTGGCACAGATCGTGGAAGAGAAATAAGAAAATCTTTTGTAGCCGAAAAGGGTAAATTATTATTGGCTTTCGATTATTCTCAAATAGAGTTGAGAATCGCTGCAATTTTGTCAGAAGATAAAAAATTAATAGAAGTTTTTAAAAATGGAGAAGATATTCACACAAATGTCGCTTCAGCAATTTTTGGAGTTGAAAAACAAAATGTTGATAAAGAAATGAGAAGAAAAGCCAAAATTATAAATTTTGGAATTTTGTATGGTATGGGAGTTAATGCTCTAAAAGACGGAATCGGTTCTGATCGGCAAACAGCTCAAAAATTTTATAATGATTATTTTTCAATTTATACAGATTTATTTAAATATTTAGAAAAAACTAAAGAGTTTGCCAGAAAAAATGGCTACACAGAAACGATTTTTGGCAGAAGAAGATATTTTGACGGATTTAAATCTTCAATTCCTTATATCAGGGCACAGGCAGAAAGAATGGCAATTAATGCTCCAATTCAGGGAACACAAGCCGATTTGATAAAAATGTCTATGGTCAAAATTGATCAGTATTTAAAAAAACAAAATTTAGATAAGGATGTAAAATTAATTTTGCAAATTCATGATGAGGTTATATATGAAGTTTCCGAAAATGTGATTGATAAGATTGTGCTAGATATAAAAAAAATAATGCAATCTGTTTTGACAAAAGAAAAGTCTCTGGGTGTTCCAATAATTTCTGAATTTTCTATCGGAAAAAACTGGGGAGAAATGGAGAAAAAATAATTTTGACGAAGAATTTATTTTTTTGATTTGCATTATTTTAAATTTTAAATTATTCTTTTGAAAGAAAGGAGAAATTTATGAAGCTTCATCGTAAAGATGAAAACATCGAAGATGATTGTATGAAACAGCAGGTTTCTCGGATAAGAGATGGTGGTGGACATGTTCCATCTATATTTTATCCTGGCGAATCTTTCGTTGATCAAATTCATCTTCCCGGTGTTGTGATTTCGGTTGGAGACGAATCTTCGTCTCAACAGGAATAGTCTTTGGTGCCCGGCATTTGTTCGGGCACTTTTTTTATGATTGTTTTTGGTGTATTCTTGTATGTATGATTTATACATTTTACGGTGATTCCAAAAAGGTTTTTGAAAAATCTTCTAAACTTGTTGATGATTTACTAAGCAAAAAACCAAATTCAGAGGTTTTCAAAATTAACAATTTGAATTTGGAAAATTTTTCGTTAGATGAATTAATTGGGGGACAGTCTCTTTTTTCCAAAAAATACATTGTGATTTTTTCTGGAATTATTTCCAATGAAGAAAATTCTGATAAAATTTTGGAAAAAATTTCTAATATAAAAAAATCAGAAAACATTTTTATTTTTTGTGAAAATTTTTTAAAAAAAGAAAAATTAAAAATTTTACAAACAGAATCTCACAAATTTTTAGAATTTAAAAAAACAGAATCAAATAAAGACACAAAGTCAAAATCATTTCAAAAATTAAATGCTTTTTCTTTGGCAGATTATTTTGGACAAAGGGATGTCAGAAAAATGTGGCTTTGTTATTTGAAATTAATAAAAAACAGTCAGCCGGAAGAATTGCACGGAATTTTGTGGTGGCAATTAAAGATTATGATTTTGGCCAGCAAAACAAATTCCGCACAACATGCGGATCTAAAACCTTTTGTATATTCAAAAGCAAAAAAATATTCTAACAACTTTACTTTTTCAGAATTGCAAAATATTTCTGATAAAATGGTCGAGATATATCACGAATCTCATCGTGGCGGTGCAAATCTTTCAATTAGATTGGAAAAATTTATTTTGGGACTATAAAAATTGGTGCGTCTAGCAGGACTCGAACCTGCGACCCTCTGCTTAAAAGGCAGGTGCTCTACCAGCTGAGCTATAGACGCATTTTGGACAACTTAAAAAGTGTCTTTTAAAAACTATATCAAACTTTTTTAAAAAGTCTATTATTTTTTTAGTTTTTTAATCTACAAAGGCAAATCGATTGCCCAAAAACCAGCACCTGAAAATATCAAAGTAATAGAAATTAAAATCATAGAAATATAAAATAATTTGGTTTGTCCAAAGATATTTTTTTCACCTGAATCTATAAAAATCAAATTTAAAAATAAATATATTGCTATTATCGCCACAATTTGTGTTGCAAATCCTGCAATCAAAAAAGAGCCGGTAATTATTCCAATAATTGAGATTAAGAAAGTAAAAAACTTTGGAGCTGGGTATTTGAAATTGTTTAGTCTTTCTGAAACTATTTCTTTTTTTGTTGAAATTGATAATATCCCAAAATAAAACAAAACAGAACCAACAACAATTCTGATTATTGTTGCAGAGATTAGGCCAAAAGGTAGTAGCTCTGGAAAAAAGTTTAACATAAGTGTAGTATAGCAAATAATGTTAAAAGACAAAAACAAAACAGAATTAGAAGTTATCCTTGTTCTACATGACATTAGAAGTGTTTTGAATATTGGCTCTATTTTTAGAACTTCAGATGCTGTTGGAGTTTCAAAAATATATTTGACTGGTTATTCGCCCGGACCAATTGATCGTTTTGGTAGAGAAAGAAATGATTTTAAAAAGACGGCACTTGGCTCTGAAAAGACGGTCGATTGGGAAATTTTAAATGAAGAAAATAATATTTTAGATTTTATTTTGCAATTAAAAAAACAAAAGTGTCTTATTGTTGGTTTGGAACAAAATGAAAAATCTATTGATTACAAAAAATTTTGTGATGATGTTTGTCGAACAGAAAATTTTAAAACAAAAAAAATTGCGATTTTTGTTGGCAGGGAGGTTGATGGGTTGTCTGGGGAAATTATTGATTTGTGTGATTTTATAGTTGAAATTCCAATGTTTGGCAAAAAAGAGTCTCTCAATGTTTCTGTTGCCACTGCAATTTTTTTGTTTAGATTACTTGATAAATAGCTTATATTTGATGTTTGTCACAAAAATGTGCACTTCTGCCACCAATTATTTTTCTGATAATTTGTCCATCACAATTTTTCTTTTTGCATTTTTGACCTTTTCTTTTGTAAACTTGATGTTTGTGATGAAAATTTCCCGGTCTGCCGTCTGGTTGTCTGTAGTCTGATGTTGAGTCTCCGCCAAAATCAATACCTAAATTTAAAACTTTTTTAATATTTTTTAATAAAAAATCAAACTCATTTTTTTTAATTTTGAAAATAGGTCTTTCTGGATGAATTCCGGTCATCCAAAGAGCTTCATCGGAATAAATATTGCCAATTCCTGAAATTATTGATTGGTCCATCAAAACGGTTTTTATTTTGCCTTTTGGTTTTTTTTCTAAAACTTCTGTAAATTTTTTTAAATCAAAATTTTGATCTAGCGGGTCTGGACCAACATCTTTTAAATCTTTAAAATTTTTTATATTAGAATCTTTTATTAATGCTACTTTGGCAAATTTTCTTACATCTGATAATACTAGTTTTTTCCCATTATCTAATTCAAATACAACTCTAATGTGTTGGTTGAACTTATCTTGAAGTGGTCCAGGATCTGTTGCCGACCACTCATTTTTATTTTTGTCATATTTGTAATTTCCATAAAGTAAATGACCGGTCATTTTCATGTGAATCAAAATTGTTTTTGGACCAGAAATATCAATCAGGACATTTTTTCCTATTCTATGAACTTTTTTAATTTTTTGATTTAAAATTTCTTTTTTGAAAAAATCAAAATATTTTGGATCTTTTATATTTTCTTTTCCTTTAAAATAATCACTTTTATAATTTGTCCAAACAAAAATTATTTTTTTATTTTTCAAGATTTTATCCAAAATTCTTGATGTGGTTGTGACTTCTGGAAGTTCTGGCATCTTATTTTTTTATTTGTTTTAGTATTTCTTCTTTTGCAATTTCAAAATCAGACCAAGGAGTTTTTTGTCCATTTGCTTCCATAATATACGGATCCGTTCCTTTACCAGATATCAAAACAATATCATTTTTTTGGGCTTTTTTAACCGCCTCAGATATTGCCTGCCTTCTGTCTAGAATTATTTTTACTGATTTTGTTGAGTCAGAAATTGCATCTTTCATTTCTTGTACAATTTGAAAAGGGTCTTCATCATAAGGGTCTTCATTTGCCAAAATTATTTCATCGCAATATTTTTCGGCAACTTTTGCCATTATCGGTCTTTTCCATTTGTCTCTTCCGCCGCCCGTATTTCCTAATATGCAAATTTTTCTTCGGTTTGGAAAAGCTTTGTATAATTCCTCAAGTGATTCTGCGGTATGGGCATAATCAACAATAACATCAAAATCTTGACCAACTTTAACTTTTTGAACTCTTCCGGGAATTTCCGATAATTTTTCTACGGCGGTTTTTATTATTTCATCTGATATTCCAATTTGTTCTGCCAGAGTTGCTGATGCCAAAATATTATAAACATTAAATTCTCCCGGCAGTGGGGAATAAAGAGTATTTTTTTTGAATCGCATTTCTGTTTTCTCTCCAAAGCGAATTGGCTTTGCATCTGTTAGCGAGAATTTTATCTTTTTTGTCACATTCGTTCTATTTAAAAACATCTCAGATTCTTCATCGTCTCCGTTTACGATTACAATTCCATTTTTCTTTTTTACATTATCTGCTATTCTCAATTTTGCTTCTCTATATTTTTCATAAGAACCGTGAGATTCAATATGCTCTGGTGCCAGATTTGTGAAAATGAAAGCATCAAGCCAAATAAATTTGTGTCGAAATTGTTTTGATCCTTCAGATGTTATTTCTACTACTGCATGAGTACAGCCATTTTTGACCGCTTGTCTTAGGAATTTTTGCATAAAAAATCTTCCCGGCATAGACATTTTGTATTTGTTTGCTTTTGAATCTTTGTCTATTTTGAATCTAATTGTATTTGAAAGGGCGGTTTTGTATCCTGCTTCTTCTAAAATTGCATTGACTATTTCTGTAGTTGTCGATTTTCCTTTTGTTCCGGTTATTCCAATTATAAAAAGTTTTCTCGCTGGAAATCTATAAATTATTGCACCCAAAAGAGTTAATAAATAATGATAAATTGGTTGTGTGGCTCTAAATATCTTTTTTGGAATAATTTTTTCTATTTTTCTTAAAATTTTTTCTATTTCCATATTTTTATTGTCCTGATAATTTTTTTAATGCTAACTTTATTATTTTTTCTGTATTTTGAGAATTGTCGCTCATTTTTTCTTTTTTATAAATATCTTGAACTACAATTCTGGATTCTTTTTCTGAATATCCAAGTGCCACCAATGCATCAATGGCTGTTGAATTATTATTTTTACTTTCTTCGCTTTGGTCATTTTGATATTCTGATATTTTATTTTTTAAATTAAGAATTATTTTTTCTGAATTTTTTTTGCTAATGCCTGATATTTTTGAAAGGTAATTTGGATCTTCTGATTTTATGCCGTCAATGATTGTTTCGGTTGGTGCTATGTTTAGAATTGATAGTGCTGATTTTGGTCCAATGCCAGATATTGTCAAAAGCATTTCAAACATTTCCAAATCGATTTTGTTTTCAAAACCATACAAGTCTTGAGAATTTTCTCTAATAGCATGATATATCCAAAGACTTGTTTTGTCTGTGTTTTTGATTTTTGCTGATGTTTCTTGTGTGGTATTTATTTTATATCCAATACCAGACACATTCAATATCACAAAAGTGTCTTTTTTTTCTATAATTTTTCCTTCAATATATGCAATCATATTGTATATATGATAACATCAGGTTTGATTTTGTGAAAATATTTTCATTTGCATTTTATCTTTAAATCTGTTACTATGTTTTTCAATTATGGCTATAACAACATCAGCAAAAAAAGCAATTAGAAATTCTGAAAAGAAAGCAGTTTTTAATTTGAGAAGAAAAAGATTATACAAAAACGAAATAAAAGAAATTACAAATTTATTAAAAGAGGGTAAAGTCAAAGAGGCTGAGGCAAAAGTTCCACAAGCATACAAATTGATTGATAAGGCCGCAAAAATGAATACTATTCACAAAAATACAGCCGCCAGGACAAAGTCTCGACTTGTTGCAAAAATCAAAAAAGTCAAATTTGCAGACAAAAAATAATAAAAACTCCCCAAAAATTGGGGATTTTTTATTTTCTAATTTTTTTATGGTATAATATTTTTTATGACAGAATTAGAAATTCAACAATTTATTAAATTAGGTTTGGAGTCTGGTAAGACAAAAGAAGTTATTTATTCGGAATTAATTTCACAAGGTAATTCAATCGACAAAATTCAATTGGGATTTGATATTTTAAATCAAGAAGATTCAAAGATTAATTCTTCCCAAAAGACAATCTCGATAGTTGTGACATTTGGAGTAATTTTAATTGGGGCAGGAATATTTTCTTTCATAGCATCAAATTGGCAATATATGAGCTCTTTTGCAAAAGTTTTTATAATTTTGATTTCTATGATTATTTCTTATGCGGCTGGATTTTGGATAAAAGAGAAAACCACTTTCACAAAAAGCGGGGAAGCACTTATTCTGCTTGGTTCTCTTATTTATGGGGCAGGAATATTTTTGGTGGCACAAATATTTAACATTAGAGCAAATTGGCCAGATGGATTTATTTTGTGGTCGGTAGGTACGATTGCTATGTTTTTTGCTGTTGGATCTTACTCTGCTTTGGTATTGGCTATAATAACTGGTTTTGTGGCAGTTTTTGCTTATCCTTTGGGTATTTTGGGAACTGGTTCTGGTGATCCTTTTTTGATGACCTCTTCCACATTATTAATTTTGATGACAATAATTTGTTTTTCTGTGGCATTGTTTTTCAAAAAGAAATTAGATGTAAGTTTATCAAATTTTTATTAAAAATTAATTTATCATTATGTATTATTCAATATTACCAATCTTGATTGTTGTAGGTGTTATAGTTGCCATATTTTATGGTATTGGAAGCTTGAGGAATAAAAAAGGACTTAGTTTGCAATCTGACAAAGATTGGCATATTAGAGTTGCTCTTTCAAAAGAGGACTTGGTGGCACAACTTTTTGCTGTTTTATCTGTGTTTTTCTTGATGATTTCTCTTTTGTCTATAAATAAAATATTTGGCCAACCAATAGCTTTGGAAACATTAGTTTTGTTCTGTTCCATTGTTGCAATATTTGTTTGTTATTATTTTAAATTCATTTTTCTTTTACCAATTGGTTTGTTCGGACTGATTTCTTGGTGGTCGGTAAAGATTTTTATGTGGTCTGATGTTTTTGCCCAATCACCCTCATCCGTTGCTATTTTTGTTGGCTTACCGCTGATTTTCTTGTCATTTTATTTGATTGGTAGAATTCATGAACAAAAAGAAAATATGAAAAGACTGTCTTTGGTTTATGTTGTCTTGGGAGTAATTTTTGTGACAGGTCAAATATTTTTCTACTCAAACAAATTTGGTTTGGAAATTTTGGAAAATGCTATTAATGCATCAATATTTAGCTCTTGGCAGGTTGCCATATCTATTTTGTTTTTGATTATTTTATTTTTGGGGCTATTGATTTTTACAAATATAAAAAAACTTATTCATCCTGGAGAATTTGGTTGGTTGCTATTGTTATTTGTGCTTTTTGTTTCTGTTTTGTTAATTCAAAATCAAAATATTTCACTGTTTGAAATGACTAGATCGGGATTTTATTCTAGTTTTGAATTGAATAATGTGGGATATTTCTGGGCTATTATTTATAATTTGGCGATATTTATTCAGTTAATTGGAATTATTTTGCTCGGATATAAGAGAAAAGAAGAGTGGTTAATAAACATGGGTGTAATTTTCCTTTTCATTTTGATTTTGATTAAATATTTTGATTGGTTCTTTGATTTTATTGAGAAAAGCATTTTCTTTATATTGGCTGGAATATTGCTTTTTGTGGTCGGCTGGTTTATGGAAAAGGGAAGGAGAAAAATTATTTCCGAGGTTAAAAGTTCTTAAAATAATTTAAAATATATGTTAAATAAAAATACCAAATTTATAATAGCCATTGTTTTGCAGGTTTTGATAATACTTGTAATTATAATTTTTAAGATTTCTGTTTTGACTGGTGGCACAAGTATTTTGTTAAAAATCGCACCGGTTGATCCTCGAGATCCATTAAGGGGTGATTATGTCACTTTTGCATATGATATTTCTACTATAAGTGCATATTCACATGATCTTAATCTAAATAATCCTTCGTCTCCAAGTATTAGATTAGAACCAAAAAATTCTGATGATAAATTTATAAAAAATGGTCAAACGATTTATGTTGTTTTGAGAAAAGGGTCAAAATATTGGTATGTTCAAAAATCTCAATCTCAAAAACCAACAAATGATGAAATTTTTATAAAAGGTGTAGTTCAAAATGTTTCTGGTGGAATTAATTCTTTTGACAAAACTATTTCTGTTAAATATGGAATCGAGGAATATTTTATTCCAGAGGGCAAAGGAATAAATTTTAATTTTTGGGATAGAGATGCTTCGGCTAGAGTTGTTGTGGATAAGGACGGAAATGCTGTGTTGAGGCAAATTTATATTGATGACAAACCTTGGCCGTAGAATAAATCTTTGATAAAAGAAAAAAGTTTTGAAAATGAGATGTTTTAATTTTACTTATCTGCCCTCACCAGGAATCGAACCTGGATTACGAGATCCGCAATCTCGCGTTCTATCCATTAAACTATGAGGACTTTTATTTAAAAACAAAAAGCAAAAATTATAATAGTATTGTTTGTGTAAAATATCAAGTTTTTTAAAAAAACTAAAAACCTAATTTTCTCATCACGACTTCTGGAATAGGATCTGTCAAATTTTCTTCTTTTATAAATTCCAATAAAAATTCTCTTATTTCTTCCATGTCAGCATCTTCGCCAATTGGAATTGTTATTATGGGCATAAACATTCTTTGTGATTTTATAAGTATTCTGTCCCTTTCAAAACCATCTTCGTCTATCAAACAAAAACTTTCTATTTCAGAAAAAGGATAAAGTGTTTTGTTTACAAATATGCCCCTTCTGCTTATTTCAAATGGAATTATTTTTGGTGGAGTTTGTGCTGAAAGGAAAGATGTAAATGTGGCAATTAATATCATAAGTGCAAACAAATAATTGTTGTAAAAAATTGCCAAAATTGATAATCCTACAGCAATAGTGCCGACCATCCAAAACCAGTCAGTTGTTTTTTCTTCTTTTATGTGATCAAAGGTCATCCACTCGATTTTTTTATTTTGTTTTTTTGCCATTATTTGAATTTATATACATTATCTCTAGAAATTTTTGTTTGGTCAACAACAATGATTGCGATTTGTGTTAATATCACCGCGATCAAAGATATTGAAATATAGTAAGCTAAAATTTCTGCAAAATCGTAAATTTGATTTTTTATAAAAAAGTTAGTTATTAATATTGAATACCAAGACACAATTGAAATTACACCAAGAGCCAAAGCCAATTGTCTCAACCAAAATACACTAAAAACATGAATTGATTTGAAATCTATTCTTGTGCCAATTAATTTTGGTGAAACATAAAGACTCAATATTGTGTTATTTAATAATAATATGCTCAATATTCCAAGTTGAGAAATTATCAAATTAGAATTTGCATAATTTTGCGGATTTGCAATATACAAGCCCAAATTTACAATTATCAGAGTTAGTATTGAAGCCCAAATTATTTGATCCAATACAAATAATTTCTTCTCTTCTTTTGAGTCAATTTTAAAATCTTTTAAAAATATTATTGTTAATAATGCAGAGACTGTTGCAGAGCTTGTGCCAATTGATATTGCAATTAATTGAATAATTGAAAGGGTTTTTATACTAGAATACAATAATAGGGAAATTTCTGATGTGTTGGGTATAAATGAAAGTGTCGATATTATAAAAATAATAATGGAAATTATTGCAGAAGAAACACATAATTTGCACCAGTTTTTTAGATAAAGTCCCTGAACCAAAATCAAATATATAGAAAAACACAAACCAATTACAGATGCCACAAGAGTTACCATGTATATAATTATTCCAGTCGATAATCCAAAAAATATTAACCACAAATATCCCACCAGCAATATTGAGTAATATAATAAACCTATTTTTTCTATATCTAGATAAAATAATTTTGCAAATTTGCTATCTAAAACATCTTGGCAATTAAAAATATTTGAACAGACTTTGCTTTTCCTATCGTTTTTTTTAAGAAGAATTTTGTAAGAAACAAAAATTCCTAATATCGCCAATATTGAATTTGATATAAAAAATATCATTGAATATATTATAGCAACTATAATGTTTTTTCAAAAGACATTATTACACAGTGTCAAAATTTGATATTATTAAAGAGTGAAATATAAAAAACATAATTTGGGTTTTACGCTAATTGAACTTTTGGTTGTAATAGCGATAATATCCTTGTTGTCTACTGTGGCTTTGGCAAGTGTAGATTCTTCCAGAAAAAAAGCCAGAGACTCTGTAAGGATGTTGGATGTAAGAACATTGGAGACGGCAATTTTGACTTATGCTAATGATAATGGATCTATTCCAGAAGCTGTGGCAGAAAATTATTACGGTTGGGAAATTAGTTCGGTTATGTCAACACCTAATTTTATTAACACACTTGTTCAGGGTGGTTATTTGCCTTCACCTGGCTTGTACGATCCAATAAATAATGCAGTTTATCATTATGCTTATATCAAGCGTGGTGATCAGGGGGGATGTTCGTTTGGAACCACTGGTGTTTTGTTTGTTCGTTTTGAACAAAGTGATGTTAATTTTGGAAAAACAGTTCCAAACGATTGGGGACCCGGGGCTAGGGTTTTGTGTATAAGATGATGGGGTAATACAAGTTCGTTTTTTGGCGGAGAGAGTGAGATTCGGTCACAAATAATTTTCCTGACGGAAAATTTTTGCGACCCCGCCTCGCGGTGCTCGCCTTGGCTTCGCCAAACTCGCACATCGCTCTGGCTTTCTCATCTCACTCTCGCTATTACAAAAGACGCCTTGCTCGAATAACCTTTTAGATTATTCTCGCAAGCCGTTGCGGAGAGAGTGAGATTCGAACTCACGACACCCTTTCGAGTGTTCCGGTTTTCAAGACCGGTGCATTCAACCACTCTGCCATCTCTCCAATATATTCGCTTCGCTCAAATTGTCGCCCCGACCAAAATGGTCGGGTATGATGTCAGAGTGTTTGCCTCGCTTCGTCCTTCAAAAAAGGACTCGCGGACTGACGCAAATAAATTTGCATCAGTCCCACTCTGCCATCTCTCCAATATATTCGCTTCGCTCAAATTGTCGCCCCGACCAA
>CALLZK010000021.1 GCA_937858275.1 uncultured bacterium | reverse complement strand
TCCGAACGTGTTCAACGTCAATCGGAACGATTCTGAATCGTGGCTGAATGCCAACTTCGCGGACCCTGACAGCGGATGGTTTGGCGACGTTCAGTTTGTTTTTCTATCTCGCAAATGATACTTTGGCACTTAGAAACTTATTCTCTTTTCTCTTTTTACTTTATCCTTTTTTCAAAAATTTTGTCCTATGCTAAAATTACAGAGAAAGTACAGATTATAGTCGGAGCGCCGGGATTCGAACCCGGAGTCACTCGCTCCCAAAGCGAGCATGTTAGCCGTTACACCACGCTCCGTAATGCTACATAACAAGATAATACACTAAAATATTGCATATATCAAATCAAATGATAGTATAAATTTAAATTTAATTTATTTTATAATTTTTATTTAAAAAATGAATTCTGATAATTTAAAAAAAGACACATCTCAAACAAAAAAATTTCAAAAAAAAATTGAGGATTTTGTTTGCGAAAAATGTGGTTTTTTGAATAGGGGAGACGGCTACACAAATCATTGTCAAAAATGTCTTTGGTCAAAACATGTAGACATAAATCCTGGAGATCGTTTGGAAAAATGCTCTGGATTAATGGAGCCGATTTTTGCATACACAAAGGGGAAGTATTTTTATATAAAACATCGATGCATTATTTGTCTTAAAGAAAAAAACAACAAATTTAATATTAAAGATGATTTTGATGAGTTGAAAAAATTAATTAATAAACAAAATAAAAATAATTAATTATTTAATCAAAAGTGATGCCAAATCTTTTAGGTGAACACTGCTAAATTGTTCTGACTTGCTTTTTAGGTTTCCAGAAAGATAATAATTCAAATTATTTCCAGTTTCTGATTGTATTGCTCGATTAATATAATTTGTTGTGATGGCATTTATTTTTGCATTTCCACCAGTTCCGTCTGTTGTGACTATAACACCTAACAAATCCAAATTATCATTTTTTGATAAAAATACTCCACCGCCAGATGCACCTTTTGCTCCAACTTCTGATCTGGAAACTGTAAAAATATCAGGATTGTTTCCGCCAAATGTAAATATGTCTAATATGTTTACAAAAGCAGTTCGGAGTTTTACAGATCGTGTTAAGTCCAAAATACTTGTTGGACCTCCAGGATATCCAGCAACCAATACTTCGTATCCAACATTTGGACTTTGTGAAAGTGCCAATCTGGCTGATGGAAAAGATTGGGGAATTGAAATTGTTGGATTTGTGTTTTTTGTAATATAAAGTAAGGCATAGTCATATTCTCCGGTACCTCTGGCTGTTTTTTCTCTAATTAAATTGTAATTTCTATTTATCCATTCTTTTGATATATAAAGTATTTCTGCTTTGTATCCGTATGTCGGTATGTTTTCTTTATAAACTGCACAATCAACACTTTTGTTGTAATCTTGTAAAATAAAAAATTGAGCAACATGAGCATTTGTTAATATTACTCCTTGTGGAGATATGATTACACCACTACCAGTTGTCACACTTATTGAATTTCCACTTCTTTCAACACAAACCGTGTTTACCAAAACATCTTCAACAGATATGTTTTTTTGTTGAATTGATTGGGGCTGTAATATGGGACTTTCTGGAATAATTTTTGGTGTTGCTGGTGTTGGGGAAGTTGGGGTTGTGGCTTGAGTTGGTGTGATTGGTATTTGTGTTGACGGCTGAGTTGTTGGTGTGACGGTTGGAGTTGGTGCAATGGTTGGAGTTGGTGCAATGGTTGGAGTTGGCGATTTTGTGATTGGTGTAACGGGTAATTCTGGATTGGTTTTTTCTAGCACATCCATTGTGCTTGGGTTTTCCAAATCTCTCTTTTCTATTTCTGCTATTTGTGTTTGTGATGGTCTTTCAGAAAGTATGTCAGATATTCTTTCTCTTCTTTGTTCCTGAATTATGGCGACCTCTTCTGGTGTTGCTATTTGGGCTTGTGGTGCAATTCCAAGAAAAGTTAAAACTGAATATATAAAAAGCAGAATTCTTTGCAATATTATTCTAAGTATAAAAGGCATGTTTGAATTATATATGATTTATTGTTTTTTTCCATTTTCTCAAAATAATTTAAAATTTGATGTTTTTTAAAAAATTTGATATTATTTTTTTAGTTTGCGGGTGTGGTTTAGTGGTAGAATGTCTGCCTTCCAAGCAGAAGACGGGAGTTCGATTCTCCCCACCCGCACAGAAAATAATAATTTTAAAAAAAACTAACAAATCGTCTTTTAAAAATAAAATTGCCACCACTCGTCAGTGATGGCAATTTTATTTTGATCTGTATTATTTTACAGCCTCTTTCAAAGCTTTAGCTGCTCTGAATTTTGGAACTCTCATAGCTGGGACAGTGATTGTTTCTCCAGTTCTTGGATTTCTAGCTGTTCTAGCAGCTCTTTCTTTTGAGCTAAAAATACCAAATCCTGCAACTGAAACTTCCTCTCCTTTTTTTATGGAATTCGCAATTGTGTCAAATACTGTATCTACAACTTGTTCAGCTTGAACTTTTGTTCCTCCAAGCAATTCTTGAACTTTTTCCACAATACTTGCTTTATTCATATAAATTGTTTTTTGTCCAAAATTGTGCATTTTTGGACGGTTAACTTGTAAAAAGCACGTGCTTTAATTACTTTTTAAGCACCAAATAAGTATATAAAAGCAAATTTGGCCTTGCAAGTCTTATTATCTTGCATATTCTATAACCCTGTTTTCTCTAATTAATGTTATTTTTATTTCGCCCGGATATTTCAAATCCTCTTCTATTTTTTTTGCGATATTTTTTGCCATGTTTTTTGCTTCAAAATCAGAAATTTCTTCTGGTTTCACAAAAACCCTTATTTCTCTACCTGCTTGTAGTGCATAAGATTTTTCTACACCAGCAAAAGAATCGGCGATTATTTCTAATTCACCCAATCTTTTTAAATAATTTTCGACGGTATCTTTTCTTGCTCCTGGTCTACCGCCAGATATTGAATCGGTCACATATACTATTACTGATTCTGGTGTTTCAAATGGATATTCTTGATGATGAGATTGCATCGCTTTTATTATTTGTTCGTCTGCTCCGAATTTTTGCAAAATTCTTCTTCCTATTTCAACATGAGATCCAGAAACTTCGTGATCTATTGCTTTACCTATGTCGTGTAGCAGGGCACCAGCTTTTGCGATTTTCACATCAACACCAATTTCTTCGGCAATCATTCCGGCCATATGTGCCATTTCAATAGAATGTTGTAGAACATTTTGTCCATAACTTGTTCTAAAGTGTAATCTACCCAATATTAATAATATTTTTGGATCAAGACCAATTACTCCACACTCAAAAGCCGCTTTTTCTCCTTTTTCTTTAATAACTTTGTTTATGTTTTTTTTGGCTTTTTCAATTTCTTCTTCTATTTTGGCTGGTTGAATTCTTCCGTCTTGTATCAAATTTTCTAATGCCTGTTTTGCAATTTCTCTTCTAATTGGATCAAAAGTCGAAATTGTAATTATTCCTGGAGTATCATCCACGATTAATTCAACCCCAGCATTTCTTTCAAATGTTTTTATATTTCTGCCGTCTTTTCCAATTATTTTACCTTTTATTTCTTCATTGGCTATATTGACCGCTGAGGTGAAATTTTCAGAATAAACCGAAACACCAAGTCTTTCAATTGCAGAAACCAATATATTTTTGGCTCTTTTGTCATACATTTCTTTGTCCGCCAATTCCATTTTTTGAATTCTGTTTTGCAAATCAGAATCCATCTCTTCTTTTAATTGTTCAAGAAGAATTTCTTTTGCTTCTTCTTTTGACAAGCTGGAAACATTTTGTAATTCCAAAATTTTTTGTTCCGTTTTTTCTTTAAGTTTATTTTTTAATAAATCATTTTCCTCAAATTTCTTTTTCAAATTTTCCTCTTCCAGATCAAGATTTGTTTGTCTTTCGTCCAATAAAGATTCTTTTGCAATCAGACGGTCTTCTGTTTTTTGCAATTTTTCTTCTTCTTTTTTAATTTCATTTTTTGCTTCTTTAATTATTTCCTCTGCTTTTTCTGTTGCATCAGTTGTAATTTTTTCTGCTTCTTCTCTGGCTTCTAATAATCGTTCTTTTATCTCCAATTCCATCGAACCTTTTTTACCCAAAGCTACAATAAATCGAAGAAACCAACCGATCACAATACCCACCAAAATCGCCGATGTGGCAATTAACAAAACTATTAATAATTCCATATTTTTATAAACCCTCTCTTATACTCTTTTACTTTTTCATTTTTTATCGTTTTTTTGGCCAGTCTATCGTGTTTATTCTTTTCTTTCAAAAAGAGATTTTGAGAAGATTTTATTTTTTAAATTGCTAATATTTTTATGTTATCTTTTAAGTTTGAAAAAGTCAAAAATTATTAAAAATTTTTAAATAAATTAAAAACCGACCTTTTGTCGGAATTTAATTTTTTTATTTTTTATAAATATTTTTATGAAATAACTTTGTCTATAATTCCATATTTTTTGGCTTCTTCTGCGGTCAAAAAATAATCTCTATCAACATCTTTTTCAATTTGACTAGTTGGTTTTCCTGTATTTTTTGACATCATTTCTACCAAGTTTTTTTTCATTTCCAAAATTCTTTTTGCAGAAATTGCAATGTCTGAAGCCTGACCTTGTGCACCGCCAAGTGGTTGGTGTATCATGACCTCTGCATTTGGCAAAGCAAATCTTTTTCCTTTTTTTCCAGCAGACAAAATCCAAGCAGCGGCACTTGCTGCCATTCCGACACAAACTGTTGAGACATCATTTTTTATATGATTCATGGTATCAATTATTGCCATCATGTCTGTGATTGAACCTCCTGGTGAATTTATATAAATTTGAACATCTTTTTTTGGATCTTCTGATTGTAAAAATAATAGTTGAGCTATAACTATATTTGCTACATGATCATCTATTGGTCCGCCAAGAAAAATTATTCCTTCTTTTAATAATCTTGAATAAATATCAAAAGCCCTTTCACCAAATTGACTTTTTTCTATGACTGTTGGAATTAACATATTTTTAATATTATTTTTTTAATTTTTTTAACTTACTCGACTTGTCTAAAAGATACAAAAAAAATCTTATAAAATCAAATTTTGTTTGCCTGTGAAACAATTTTGATATCTTATTTTTTGAGTTATTTTTTGTATATCAAAAATGTTTTTTAGGTATTTTAACTTTTCTTTAGAAAAAATTTAGAAATATTTTAGACTTTTTATTTCATGACCAATATTAAAGGTTTTCTAGAAATTCGAATACTGCCTCATTGGTCAAAATATAACTAAAGTATGATCTTGCATGGTCTGGATTTACATCTTTATGATGATCTATTATGTGATTCATTTCATGCTCCAGTCTTTTTTGATCTGCTTTTATTTGTTCTTTTATGGCAATCTTTGGCAAAATAAGGTTCATTTTGGCTCGTTTCACAGCATCTGTGTGCCACTCTTTTTTTAAATCATCAATAGTCTTCTTTATTTCTTTTAGATAGTCTTCAAATTTTATACCAACTCTTTGTATGTCAGATTGATATTGTTGCAACATTCTTTCTAACTCTTCCTGAACCAGTATTTCTGGTAAATCAACTTTTGCCTCTTCAATTATTTTTTCAATTATCTCTGTTCTTCGTCGATTTTTTTCTTTATTCTTTTTTTCTTCATTCATGTTTTTTTCTAATTCAGTTTTGAATTCAGAAACATTTTTGAAATCGCCCAAACTTTTTACAAATTCATCGTTGAAATCTGGAAGTTTATTTTTTTCTTCTTCCGCAGGATTTTCGCCAGATGTTTTTTTTCTTAAATACTCACTCTCGGCTCTGTTTTTTCTAATGTAATCAATATATTCATTTACCTCTTTTTCAGAAACTTTTGTTTCTTCATTTTTTTTGACATCCTTGGCGATTTTTTTGTAATCGGGTAATTCGATCAACGGCATCAATATAAAAACTATTTTTAATTCCAAATCATCACTAGCTGATATTTTTGTTATAGAAATTTGGGGATGGGTGATGGCTTCGATTTTTTCTTGCTCTACTAATTCTGGTAAAATTTTGTTTATTGATTGATATGCTTGTTCCTCAATTATTTTCATTTCTCCAACCTGGCCTACAACCAATTTTTCTGGTGCCATTCCTTTTCTGAAACCTTTTATTTCTACATTCTCAGAAACTTTTTTGAATGCAATTTCTTTGACTTTTTCTAACTCTTTTTTTTCTATTATTATTTCAAAAGTTAATTCTCGCCCTACTTCTTTTTTATTTTTTATTTTAAAATTTATTTTTTTGTCAGACATTTTTTTAGATTAACTTTTTTTAAATATTTTGCAACTCGCTGTCTATTTCTTGTTGTAATTTTTCAAGTTCTTGTTCGATTTGATTTATTTCCTCATCAGAAAATTTTTGCTCAATTAATTCAATGTTTTGATTTTCAATCAAGGCATTTTCTTCTTCAACATTTCTATTTTGTGAAATTGAAGAATTGGACAAAATATAATACCCACCCAAAACTATTAATATTATAATTACAATTGATGCAATTATTGGACCCACACCACCTTCATCTTTTTTTGATATTTCATTTTCCATAATTTTTTGATATTTTATTTTTTTATAAATTATTTTATTTGATTTTTAATTTCTTCTAAAACATCTTTTAAAGATTGTCTTGCTTCTATGACAGACATTCTTGCTTCTTGAATTTTTCTTTGAACTTCTGCTCTGTTTATTTTTTCATTTAAAATTTCTAAATATATTTCATCTTCTAAATTTGATATTTTATTTTTTGCAATTTCTATTTTTTGTTTTGAAACAGAAAGTTTTTCTTCCGCAACACTTACATCAATTTCTTTTTCTTTTAAATCTTTTATTTTATCTTCTAATGCAATAGAAATGTTTTCTATTTTTTCTAAAATAAATATTAAACGATCTGAAATTTGTTCAACTATAAATTCGATGTTAGAAATTTTCTTTTCGTCAATTCTTTTTTTCAAATTTTCTTTTCTTTGCTCGGTATTTATTTTCATTCTTGCTCCAAAATCAGAATGTGTCTTTTTATCTCTAGGAACTGCTCTTTCATACATTTCTAATTCTAACTCTTCCTGATTTGTAATAATTTGATTTGGAATTGGTGCTAATAATTGTGCAGTTGCCTTTTGATTAAAAAATACAAAGGAAAATATGATTAGCGGTATTAAAAGTAATGTTTTTTTCATGTTTTGTTTATTTATTTTATTAAATTAGTAATTTGTTTTGATTATACAATAATGTGGAATATTATCAAAAACAAAAAAACAGCACCTTTTCTGCTGTTTTTTTGTTACTGACTATTCGCTTTTTGGAGTACCGTATTTTTGATCGTATGTATTTATTGATTTTTTGATTGCCTCAATGGCTTCAGCTTTTCCTTTTACACCTCTTATTTCAACTTGTACCTCTTCACCATCTTTTTTTAATTGTTTGTATGTCTTGAAAAAGTGGGATATTTCTTTTATTCTGTGATTACTGATATCTTGTAGGTCGTGAGTGTCTTCCCATCTCCTGTCATCGCAGGGAACACCAATTACTTTATAATCTGATTCTCCGTCGTCAATCATTTCCATAACCGCAATCGGTCTAACTTTAACCAAAATTCCGGGATATAGAGGAAAGGTTGTAAGAATTACAACATCAAGCGGATCATTATCATCCCAAAGTGTTTGCGGAACAAAACCGTAATCAAATGGATATGCAGAAGATGTATAATTTGCTCTATCTAATGAAATAAGACCGGTTTTTTTGTCTATTTCATATTTGTTATTTGAGCCGGCTGGTATTTCTACTATAACATTTATGGTTTCTGGAACATTACTACCTCTTGATATTTCATGCCAAAGATTCATATTTTTTATTTTAAATTTAAATTTTATTTAATAATTATGATATTTTATCATTTTCAGATGTTTTTACATCAGCAGAATCGTCTTTTTGTGCCGTTGATTGTGTTTCTGGTGTGTCAGTATTTGTTTGATTTTGCTCTGAGATCACATCTATTTTCCAACCAGTCAATTTTGCTGCTAATCTAACATTTTGACCACCTTTTCCAATCGCAAGTGATTGTTGATCCGGAGCAACTTTGACTTGTGCTATTTTTTCTTCTGAATTTATTTTTATATCTAATATTTTGGCTGGTGATAGTGCCTCGCTAATAAATTCTTCTGGCTTTTCTGACCACTCTATTATGTCTATTTTTTCACCACCAAGTTCTGACATTATGGTGCTTACTCTAACACCTCTTTGTCCAACAAGAGAACCAACAGGATCAATATGTTCGTCATTTGAATAAACTGCTACTTTTGATCTGGCACCAGCTTCTCTAGCAATAGCTTTTATTTCTACTGTTCCTGATGACATTTCTGGAACTTCAGATCTAAACAATTCCTCTAGAAATTTTGGATGTGATCTTGATAGTTTTAGAAAAACACCACGACTTGTTTCGTCTACCTTGAACAGGTATGCCCTAACTCTTTCTCCTTGTTTGAATCTTTCCCCAGGGATTTGTTCTTCATATGACAACATTCCTATTGCTCTACCCATATCCAAAAATATTGTACCTCTCTCAACTCTTTCAATTGTGCCTGAAACTATTTCGCCTTCTTTTTCTCCAAATTCCGAAACAACCGAGACTTTTTCTGCTTCACGAATTTTTTGAGTTATAACTTGTTTTGCTGTTTGAGCAGCTATTCTGCCAAAATCACTTTTTTTATCTAGGGGAAAATTTAATTCGTCTCCAACCTGAGAATCTTTTTTTATAAGTTTTGCTTCTTCTATAAGTATATGATGTTCTGGGTTGTACCTTGGTTTTGGTTCCTCGCCATCTTTTGTGGAAGACAAATCAAATTCTTCTTCTGGCATTATGACACCTTCTTTTTCTACTACTATTTTTGATTGCCAAAATTCAACATCGCCCGAATTTATATCGAACTTTGCTTTTATTATTTGTCCTTTTTTTCCGTATTCTTTTTTGTAAGCGGTTCCCAAGGCCATTTCTATGGCTTCAATTATTTTATTTTTTGGAATACCCCTTTCTTCTTCCATCTGTGATAACACAGCATTTATTACTTTTAAATCAAACATATTATTTTGTTATATTGTGTTGTGTGAATTTTTATTTTGATTAAAAAATCACGATTTTTTTAAAAAAATTAGCCCGCCTTTTGGGCAGACTGTCCTGTTCTGATGGAATATATTGTATCATATTTCAAAAAAGGTGCAAATGTTTTGAAATACTATTTATATATGTGTTATAATTCATTCAAATGTTCATAGATGAAAATAAATTAAAAGATTTTATGATTGATTCTGGTATTGTGACCAGAGATGTTTGGGAAGATGCTTATAAAAAAATATCAAAAGACCATAAACAAACTATCGGAGATTATTTGGTTGGAGAAGGTGTTGTTTCGGAGGACGAATTAAAAAGAGTACAAGCTTATATTTTGGGAATACCTTTTATAGATATTGGTTCACAAAAAATTTCTTTTGATGTTTTAAATTTGATTCCAGAACCGATTGCTAGAAAAAATAATATAGTAGCTTATAACAAAGAGGGTAACAAGTTAGAAGTTGCAATGCTTGATACTGATAATTTGTCAGCGATAGAATTTATTACAAAAAAAACTGGCTTAAAAATCTTGCCCAGATTAACTTCATCAGAAGGTCTCAAAAAAGCAATTTTACAATATCAAAAAAGTTTAAAGGAAGATTTTGGAGATATTATCAAAAAAGAGGCCTCAAATCTTGATCAATCAAAATTACAAAATGTTGGTGACTTGCAAAAAATCGCAACAGATTTGCCGGTTATAAAAATCGTAGATACCTTATTAAAACATGCAATTATACAAGGAGCATCAGATATTCACATAGAACCAAATGAGGCAAATGTTATCGTTCGATATAGAGTTGATGGTTTGTTACATGATGCTATGGTTTTGCCAAAACATTCAGGACCAGCAATAGTTGCTAGAATAAAAGTTTTATCTAGTCTAAAAATTGACGAAAAAAGATTGCCACAAGATGGAAGATTTAAAACTGAACTTGAGGGTGAAAATGTTTCTTTTAGGGTTTCTATTCTTCCAATATCTCATGGAGAAAAAATAGTAATGAGAATTTTGAGGGAGGGTGGTGGCGGATTTACCCTTGAAGCTTTGGGTTTTCATGGAGATGGTTTGGAAATGGTTCATTCGGCACTAAAACAAACAACTGGAATGATTTTGACAACTGGACCGACTGGTTCTGGAAAAACTACGACTTTATATACACTTATTGATTTGCTAAATACTCCAGATGTAAATATTTCAACAATAGAGGATCCGATTGAATATCAAATGCCAAGAGTTAATCAAACACAAGTAAAACCAGATATTGGATTTACATTCTCTTCAGGGTTGAGAGCATTGGTTAGACAAGACCCAGACATAATAATGGTTGGAGAAATTCGAGATGGTGAAACTGCAAATTTGGCAATTAATGCATCGCTTACGGGTCATCTTGTCTTATCTACACTGCACACAAATTCTGCTTCAGGTACAATTCCAAGATTAATTGATATGGGATCACAATCTTTTTTATTGGTATCAACTCTAAAAGTCATAATTGCACAAAGATTGGTTAGAAAACTTGATAAAAAAGAAAAATATTTTTTGAAAAAAATAGGAATAGAACAATTGAACAAAATAGCAAATCTGGATTTGATTCATCGTGTTTTGGTTGATGAAAAAATCATCAAACCAAATGTTCCTTGGACAGAAATTCCTTTTTACAAACCAATAGTTGAAGGTGACGATGATGGTTATTCTGGCAGGATTGGAATTCAAGAAATTTTGAGAGTTTCTGATTCTGTAAAAGATTTAATTTTGAAAAATGAATCAGCAGAAAAAATAGAAAAACAAGCCAGAGCAGAAGGAATGTTGACTATGGTTGAGGACGGAATTTACAAATCTGTGCTTGGTGTAACAACAATCGAAGAGGTTTTGAGAGTTGTTTCTGAATAGTATATCTTTTTCTAAATTTATTTTTTAGATGTTATAATTAGAAGAATAAAAAATGGTCATTAAATTTAATTATAAAGCAATAAATCAAAACGGAGAATTAATTATTGGAACAAAAGAATCCGAAAATGAATTTTCCTTGAGTAAAGAATTAAAATCTGAAAAACTGAGTCTAATATCTGCAGAGCCGGTTTCAAAATTTGGTTTAAAATCAGTTAATGAATATCTAAAAAGTTTTGGTAGAATTTCTGAACATGACAAAATAATAATGTATAGAAACTTGGGAGCAATGATAAATGCCGGTTTACCTTTGACTAGAGCATTGGCTGTGATGCAAAGACAAGCCAAAAATAAAAAATTAAAATCTATTTTGGAGATAATAAATGACAAAGTAAAAAAGGGGTCAAGTTTGTCTGATGCTCTTGGAACTTTTCCCAAAATTTTCACTTCTTTGATGATTTCAATGATTAAAGCCGGTGAAGAATCTGGAAATTTGGTGCAATCTCTAAAAGTTACAGCAGAGCAAATGGAAAAAAATTATTTGTTAAAGAAAAAAGTTAAAGGTGCAATGATTTATCCAGCTGTAATAATCGGGGCAATGATATTGATAGGTTTTTTTATGTTAATTTATGTTGTGCCAACACTGACAAGTACTTTTGCTGAATTAAATATAGAACTTCCGGCTAGTACAAAATTTATAATTGCATTAAGTGACTTTTTTCAAAACAATTTGATTGTTGTGATAATTTTAATTTTTTTAATTTTTACTTTATTTTCATTTATTTTAAAAACCAAAGATGGAAAAAAATATTTTCATTTATTTTTAATTAAATCCCCCTTAATATCTCCTTTAGTAAAAGAAATAAACTCTGCAAGAACAACCAGAACATTATCTGCTTTGCTTGGGGCCGGAGTTCCTTTTACTCGCTCACTTGAAATAACCAGAGAAGTTATACAAAATGTCTATTATAAAAAAGTAATTGAAAAGGCAGAAAAAAATATTCAAATGGGTTTGCCAATTTCAAAAGTTTTTTCTGAAAACGATGATTTGTTTCCGGCTTTTGTTGGTGAAATGATGGCTGTTGGAGAAGAAACTGGCGAAATGGGAAATATGCTTTTGGAAGTTGCAGATTTTTATGAAAGTGAAGTTGATCAAAAAACAAAAAATATTTCTACTATTATTGAACCAGTTCTGATGGTTCTTGTTGGTGTCGTGGTCGGTTTTTTTGCGATATCTATGATTGGTCCTATGTATAGTTTGGTTGAGGGAATTTAGACTATTCAAAAAATAAATAAAATTGCATATTTTTTATGTTATTATTTATTGATAATGAAACAACAAAAATTTTCATCAAAACTTTCTGAAATGAAAAAAATTCGCGATGATATTTTTAATTTAAAAAAATCACCACTTTATGCTGAAAGAATTACCAACAAGTCTTTTCCGGTAATTGGTAGTGGTAATCATGATGCAAAAATTATGTTTATTGGTGAAGCTCCGGGTAAAAATGAGGCAAAAACTGGACAACCTTTTTGTGGTGCATCGGGAAAAATTTTGGATGAATTATTAAAACATATTTCCATTTCTCGTGAAGATGTTTATGTAACAAATATTATAAAAGATAGACCAACAAATAATCGTGATCCAAAGCCGGAAGAAATAAAACTTTATGGACCATTTTTGGATAAACAAATACAAATTATAAAACCAGAAATTATTGCCACACTTGGTAGATTTTCCATGAAGTATGTTATGGAAAAGTTTGATTTGAAAAAAGAACTTAATACTATAAGCAAAATACATGGTCAAAAATTTGAAGTAAAAAATACCACAAGTTTTTTTGGGGAAAATATTCAACTTAAAATAATTCCTTTGTATCATCCGGCTGTAGCTATTTATAACAGAAACACATTGCCAGATCTAAAAAAAGATTTCGAAATTTTAAAAAAAGAGTTAAAATAGTAATTGTAATGATTTTTTTAAAACAAAAAGGTTTTACTTTGTTTGAAACACTTATTGGTGTAACTATTTTTGTATTAGTTGCAATACCTGCATATAGTGGTTTTTTAAAAATAATTGAAGCTGTAAAGGTTTTGAGAATAAAAAATACGGCAGTAAATTTGGCTAATGAGCAAATTGAAATAATTCGTAATTTACCATATTCTGATGTTGGAATAATAGATGGAATTCCAAATGGAAAAATACAAAGAGAGCAGTTAGTTGAAAGGGCTGGAATAAATTTTTCAGTTTTAACAAGTATTAGAAATATTGATGATCCGTTTGATGGAACAATTGGTGGAAGCCCAAATGATTTATCTCCTGCAGATTATAAAATGGTTCAAATAACTATCTGGTGTCAAAATTGTGTATTTAAAGAAAAAATGGATTTTTATACAAAAATCGCTCCACTAGGACTTGAAACCAACAGCAACAACGGGGCTTTGTTTGTTCAGGTTTTTGATGCTAACGGACAACCTCTTTCTGGGGCAAATGTTTCTATTTTAAATACCCAGGGCACATCTACTATTTCCATAAATGAAACAACTAATAATTTTGGAATGTTTCAACTTGTTGATGCTCCGCCCGGAGTTTCTGCTTATGAAATTAGTGTGTCTAATGGTTCAAATTTTTCAAATGATAAAACTTATGCGATAGGCGACATTTCAAATCCAAGTCCACACAAACCTCATTCTACTGTGGCAGTTGGACAAGTTACACAAATAAGTTTTTCAATAGACAGATTAAGTAATTTAGATATTTACACCAGAACAAAAACAGGAGAAAGAATTCCAAATATTGAATTTAATATTCGAGGTTCAAAAACTATCGGTGAAAATGTTTATAAATATAATCTTAACAAAACAACCAATTCTAACGGTTTTTTGGAAATTGTCGGTCTTGAGTGGGATAATTATTATATAGAAATATTAGATACAAATTGGCATTTTGCTGGCTCAAATCCTTTTTTGCCTATACAAATTAACCCAAATTCTAGCTATGTAATTGATTTGATTTTAGAATCAAAAAATCAAAATGGACTTTTGATAAAGGTGATTGATGGTCAAACCAATCTTCCGGTCTCTGGAGCAAATGTTTCAATTGATGGTCCAGGGGGATTTAAAGAATTGATAACTGAAAGAGGTTTTTTAAATCAAACAGATTGGTCATTTGGACAAGGTCAGGAATATTTTAGTTCAAATAATTCAGGTTATTTTTCTAGTAGTGATATTGATACAAATAATCCACAAGGACAAATATCACTATCACAATTTGCCGGGAACTATCAATCATCTGGCTTTTTAGAATCTGCAATTTTTGATACGGGAACAAGTACTAATTTTAGTAATATTTTTTGGGATCCGGCAGATCAGCCGGTTTTGTCTGGGGATGAAAGTCTAAAAATTCAATTTGCTACAAATCAAGAAATTACTGCCACAACCACATGGAATTTTTTGGGTCCGGACGGAACATCTGAAACTTTTTATACTACCAGTGGACAACCAATTTCGGCATCTCATTTTGGTGATAGATATTTTAAGTATAAAATCTACATGGAGACAGACGATAATTCTGTTACACCAATTCTTTCAAATATTTCAATTACATTTTCCGAGAATTTTTTGCCACCAGGACAAGTCTTTTTTTCTGGTTTAAGTAATGGAAATTATAATTTAAATGTCAGTCATTCAATTTATCAGGATTTTCAAATTCAAATTCCGATAAATTCTCCGTGGTCAGAATATCAAGTAATTTTATCGCCATGATTTTAGATTTTAAAAAAACAAAAAAAGGATTTACTTTGATAGAAACAATAGTGTCAGTTTTTGTTTTTTCTTTGATTATTGTTGCTGTTGCGGGTTTTCAATCTGATGTTTTTTCTTTAACTAGATTTATTCAAACCGGATTACAAAATCAGTCAGAAGCAAAAAAACTTATTAAACCTTTTGTAAATGAAGTTAGAAGTGCAACACCTTCAAGTCTTGGTTCATATCCCATCGAAAAAGCATCTGCTACAGAATTTATATTTTATTCTGATATAGATAATGATGGATTAAAAGAAAGGATGCGATATTTTTTGGATGGTACAGATTTTAAAAGGGGTGTATTAAAGCCGTCTGGAAATCCTTTGGGCTATAATTTATCACAAGAACAAATTACAAAAGTTATTAGAGATATTATTCCTCAAGATATTTTTTATTATTTTGATTCAAATTATGATGGCCAGAATTCACAATCAATTTCTCAACCAGTTAATCCTTCAGAAGTTAGATTAGTTAAAGTTGTTTTGGTTATAGATTCAGATCCAAATCAGCCACCCGGACCAATTGAAATAACAACACAAGTTTCAATTAGAAATTTGAAAGATAATTTATAAAATATATTTATGATTGATAATAAAAACAAAATTTTTTTTAATGCATCAAAAAAAAGAGGAGTTATTTTGTCTACAACTTTAGTTTTTGCAATAATTACAATTTCTCTTATTGTTGCTTTGACAAGTTGGTTTGCAATTGTTTTTAAAACTTCTCTGATTTTGATTGCTAAAGAGCAGGCATTTCATATTGCTGAATCCGGAATAGAATATTATCGTTGGCATTTGGCTCATGCTCCAAATGATTTTACAAATGGAACTGATCAGCCAGGACCATACATTCATGATGTTTTTGATAAGGACGGGAATGTTATCGGTCAATTTTCTTTAAATATTATACCCCCACAAAATGGAACAACTATTGTCACGATAGAGTCAACTGGATTTGTTTCTACAAATTCTGATGTTAGTCGAAAAATTCGTGTTCAATTAGCAAAACCTTCTTTTGCAAAATATGCTTTCGTATCAGATTCAGATATGAGATTTGGGGAGGGGACAGAAGTTTTTGGTCCGATACATTCAAATGGTGGAATTCGTTTTGATGGTCTTTCTCATAATGTTGTTACAAGTTCTAGAGCTGATTATGACGATCCAGATCATACTGGGCCAAATGAATTTGGCGTTCACACACATTTAAGTCCAATTGATCCACTTCCGCCGGCGAATGTGCCAGATAGATTTGATGTTTTTAGAGCGGGCAGACAATTTCCGGTTCCTGCAGTTGATTTTTCTGGAATGATTAGTAATTTGGCCGATTTAAAAAATCTTTCTCAAAATGGTGGACTTTATTTTGCCGAGTCTGGTGGTTTGGGTTATAGAATGGTTTTAAAAACTGATGACACACTTGATCTTTATAGGGTTACCTCATTGATGCCCGTTCCTCACAGCACTTGCACGAATAATCAAAATCAAGAAGGTTGGGGTACATGGTCAATTCAAAACAGTGTTTTTATTGGAAGTTATAATTTTCCATCAAACGGTATAATTTTTGTTGAGGATCATCTTTGGATTTCTGGACAAATAAATGGAGCAAGACTTAATATTGCCGCTGGTAGATTTCCTGATGTGTCTTCTAATTGGAGAAATATAATCATAAACGAAAATCTTTTGTATACAAATTACGACGGATCAGATGTAATTGGTTTAATTGCACAAAATAATATAAATATTGGATTGTTTAGTGCCACAAATTTAAGAATAGATTCTGCTTTAATTGCACAAAACGGTAGAATTGGAAGACATTATTATCGCGGTCCTTATAGTTTTAATTCTGCATGTTCTCCTCATCATCAAAAAAATACCATAACTTTATATGGAATGATTGCCACAAAAAACAGATATGGCTTTGCTTATGCTGATGGTACAGGATATTCCATTCGAAATATAAATTACGATGCTAATTTGTTATATGGCCCACCTCCACAATTTCCACTAACATCTGACAATTATCAAACAATTTCTTGGGAAGAAGTTAAATAATATTTAAAACTTGTTTTAAAAATGTTAAGATTAAGTAGTTATTAAATGAAAATCAGATGAAAAAAAATATTATAGTAAATAAAAAAATAGTTGTTGCTAATTGGAAAACTAATCCAAAAAATTATAATGATGCAAAAAAGATTTTTCTGGATCTAAAAAAAAGTAATTTAAAATTAAAAAATACATTATGTGTTTTGTGTCCGCCAACAATTTTTATTCGAGAAATGATTGAAAAATATTCCGGATCTAGATTTTCATTTGGGGTTCAGGATGTGTCGGTAAAAAATGATGACGAATCAACTGGTGATGTTTCTCCGGAAATATTAAAAAATATTGGAATCAAATTTTCCATAGTTGGACATTCTGAGCGAAGAAAAAATGGCGAATCAGATCAGGTGGTTTCTTTAAAATTAAAAAATTCAATAGAATCAAAAATTATTCCAATATTGTGTATTGGTGAGATTGAACGAGATAATTCTGGTAAATATCTTAGATTTATTGAACAACAAATAAGAGACTCTCTTTCACTGCTATCGATGCTCGAGGTTAGAAAAATTTTAATCGCTTATGAACCGGTTTGGGCAATTGGCAAAGGTCACAATGCTATTTCTGGGCACGAATTACATCAAATCAATTTATATATCAAAAAAATATTATCTGATATTTATGACAGAAAAACGGCAATGTCAATTCCGATTTTGTATGGCGGAAGTATTGATGCGGAAAATTGTAAGGAATTGATTTGCGAAGGCGAAGTCGACGGTTTTTTGGTTGGTAGATCAAGCCTAAATCCATTTGTGTTTAATGACATTTTAAAAGTTGTTGAATCAATTTAGTTTTTTAAAAAAAGAGCCACAAATATTTTGTGGCTCAATCTTTATTCTTCTATGATTATTGTTTTTATTATGAAAAAAGCAAAAAATAAAGAAGTTAAAAGACAAGTGCTTGCATAAATAAAATAAAAAATCTCGAAGATCATAAACTACTCCTTTTGTTGTACATTTCTAATTGAAATGTATCAGATTGTGTTTTTGAAATATTTAATTTTGTTTTAAATTTTATTTAATTTTATAAATTTTCTGTTATTTTTTTGATAATTTCTTCTTTTTCTAATTCTGAATAATTTATTTTTTTATTCCAATACCCGCCATCATTTTTGTATCGAGGAATTATGTGAATGTGTGCATGAAAAATTATTTGACCTGCCGATGATTCATTATTCATAACAATATTTATACCATCACAGACCAATCCTTTTTTGATCGCTTTTGAAATTTTGACAACATTTTTCATCATAATCGCTGATATGTTTTCATCTAATTGATAAATGTCTTTGTAGAGTTTTTTTGGTATTAATAATGTATGACCTTTTGAATTTGGGTTAATGTCTAAAAAGGCCAATGTGCTATCATCTTCATATACTTTGGCACAAGGTATTTCTCCATCTACTATTTTTTCAAAAATTGTTTTTTCCATTTTGTTTTTCTTATTATTATTTTTAATATTTCTTTAATTGTTATATGATACAATAATTCGATTTAAAATATAATGTCTTACAAAATTCTTCCACAAATTACTCAATCAGATAGAAAAAACTTGAATAAATATTCAGATATTTTGGCCCACCTTTTATACCATCGCGGATTCAAAGATGTTCGGTCGGCAGAAGAATTTTTGAATATAAATTATGAATTAAATTCCGGCGATCCTTTTTTGTTAAAAGATATACAAATTGCTACAGATAGAATTTTTCAAGCAATTTTTGAAAATCAAAAAATATGTATTTACAGTGATTATGATGCTGATGGAATTCCTGGAGCAGTAATTTTGTCAGATTTTTTTGACAAAATAAATTTTAAAAATTTTTTTGTTTATATTCCACACAGAAATAGAGAAGGTTTTGGATTAAATTTTTCAGCTATAAAAAAAATTACAGAAGAAAAAGCTAATCTTATAATAACAATTGATTGTGGAATAACAGATGTTGATCAAATAGAAAAAGCAGTTTTATCTGGAATTGATGTTATTGTAACAGATCATCACGATCCAAATGATCATGTTTCAAAAGCATTAGCAGTCATAAATCCAAAACAAAAAGATTGTAAATATTCAGACAAAAATATTTGCGGTTCCGGTGTTATTTTTAAGGTTGTACAAGCACTTATTTTGAAAGGTAGAGAAAAGATCTTAAAGGATGAAAATTTTATTTTAAAAGATAATTGGCCAAATATTGGATGGGAAAAATGGCTTCTTGATATGGTTGGAATAGCGACCTTGTCTGATATGGTTCCGCTTGTTGGTGAAAATAGGATTTTTGCAAAATATGGCTTGTTGGTTATGAGAAAATCTCCGCGAAAGGGTTTTCGAAGATTGCTCAAAGAATGCAAAATTGATCAGAATTTGATTGTGGAGGATGATGTTGGATTTTCTATTTCTCCAAGAATAAATGCGGCTTCTAGAATGGGTGAACCAGAAATTGCTTACAAAATGTTATTTACAAAAGATGATCATGAAGCCGAATTAACCGTAAAACATCTACACAAAATTAATGATGAGAGAAAGGGTGTTGTTGCTTCAATGGTAAAAGAAATAAAAAAAGATTTTAAGGAAATGGATTTTTCAAATAAAAAAATAATTGTTAAAGGTAATCCAAACTGGTCTCCATCTCTTTTGGGTCTTGCGGCAAGTAATATTGTTGAAACTTATAATAAGCCAGTTTTTTTGTGGGGTAGGGGTGAGGGGACGGATTATAAAGGATCTTGTCGTTCAAATGGTGAAGTTAATTTGGTTGATTTGATGAATAATGTGCCAGATGGAATAATTGGTGAATATGGTGGACACATGATGGCAGGCGGATTTGTGGTGAAAGAAAAAGGAATATTTGATTTGGATGATGGTTTGCAATCTGCTTATGAAAAAGTGAAAAATCATGATGTTGAATCTGATTTTGTTGTTGATGCAGAAATTACTCTAGAGGATATTAATTTTAATTTTTTTAATGAAGTACAAAAACTAGCACCATTTGGGGTTGGAAATGAAAAGCCTTTATTTTTATTAAAAAATTTAAGAGTCGATGAAGTTTCTTATTTTGGTAAAGAAAAAAAACATCTCAAATTAATTTTTAAGAAAAAAGATGGAAAAAAAATTTCAGCAATAAAATTTTTTGCTTTGGAAGAAAAAAATATGAATGAAATAAAATCCGGTCAAAATGTAGATTTATTAGTAAATATTGAAAAATCAAATTTTGGCAGAATTACCGAACTTAGGCTAAGAATTGTTGATTTTATGTAGTGTTTTTTATGTGACATTTTCAAAACTGTATTTTAATGGTTCAAAAGATGTTTGATTATAATTGATTAAAAAAACAAAAAATCGTGTTATATTAGTAGGGTTATGATAAAAAATACACCCCCAGATTTATTAGAGAGCTTAGAAAGAGCAATAAAAGATATTGACGATTTACAACAGCAAAAAAGTAAAAATGTTTTGTCCAAATATCCGGTAACATTTTCAATTGTAACTGTTATCGCCATAGCGGCAGTTTTGCATGGGGCACAGAATATCTTTGATTCAATTCCTTTTTTTAACGAGCATCCTGTTGTGACTTTATTGCTTGGAATGTGTATATTAATTGCAACTGGTTCGACTTATAAAATTTTACAAAATAAATTATAAAAATAATTAAAATTTATTAATCTTCTTGTGATATAATATTTATAATTTAAAATTAACAACAAATTTATGAAAAATTACGAAGTTAAAAAATTTAATATTCCGGAACTGGTTGGAATTTCTGCGAAAAATATCGAAGAACATTTGAAGTTGTATGAAGGTTATGTAAAAAATACAAATAATATTTTGAATGAAATAGAAAATTTGGCAAATGTGCCTTCGTTCGCAGAAAATATTTATTTAATTACAGAATTACAAAGAAGGTTTTCTTTTGAGTTTGATGGTATGAGAAATCACGAATATTTTTTTGCAAATTTTGAAGGTGGTTCAAAACCAATCTCAAATGGTGCTTTGAAAAAAGCAATTATTGCAGAATGGGGAAGTTTTGAAAAATGGCTTGATTTATTTAAAATGATCGCAAAAACTCGTGGTCCAGGATGGGCGATTTTATATCATGATACTGGCGCTAACAGACTTTTGAATTGCTGGGTGGATGAACAGCATTTGGGTCATTTGATAGGACTAGAACCTATTTTATGTTTGGATATGTGGGAACATTCATATGTTGCCGACTATCAGCCAAGCGGAAAGGGAAAATACATAGAAGATTTTTTTACTAATCTAAATTGGGAGGTTGTGGAGGGGAATTTGAGGTAGTTTGGATATATTGGGTTTATTTTAAATTTTCTTTATTATTATTTTATTTTAATTTGCTATACTATACTTCGGTGTTAAATTAGATTGTTTATGTATAGAAAAAATAATATAAAATTTATAGATCTATTCGCTGGTATCGGAGGATTTCATCAAGCAATGAAAGATTTTGGCGGTGAATGCGTTTTTGCTTCAGAAATGGATGTAGATTGTCAGAGTGTATATTTTGAAAATTACAAAATGATTCCATGCGGAGATATAACTACGATAGGTGAAAATAATATACCTTCTCACGACATTCTCTTTGCTGGTTTTCCTTGCCAGCCATTTTCAAAGGGCGGTTTTAGAAAAGGGTTTAATGACATAAGAGGAAATTTATTTTTTGACATTGTTAGAATTTTAAAACACCATCAACCAAAATACTTTTTACTTGAAAATGTTTCAAATTTAGTCACTCACGATAATGGAAATACTTATAAAATTATAACTGAAACATTAAAAAAAATAGGATATTCAATTCCACAAAAACCACTTATCTTGAGCCCTAATCAGTTCGGTTTGCCGGTTTTAAGAAAAAGAATATATATACCGGGTGTCAAGAAAGATTTTGACAATTATGAAAATAAGTTCGATACTCTTTTGTCTGAAAAAAATAAAGGAAAATTAAGTTCTTATTCTATTTTAAATAATAAATACAATATAAAGTTACTTGAAATATCTACTTATGAAAAAGGTGTTATTGAAATGTGGAATGATTTTTATAAGATTATAGACATAAAAGTTATAGGATTTCCTGTTTGGAGTAATTATTTCAAAATCAGTGAAAATGACATTCCAAAAAATACCCCAAAATGGAAAAGGGATTTCATATTAAAAAATATTGATTTATATAATAGAAATAAAAAAAATATAGATTTATGGTTTAAAAAATACAACAATTTAGATTGGGTAAAAGAAACACATAAAAAGTTTGAGTGGCAGGCAGGAAAAGATATAAAAGATATTTATGATTCTTTAATACAATTTAGACCATCTGGTGTAAGAGTAAAAAGGCCAGATTATTTTTCTACCTTAGTAGCAATGAATCATAATCAAATAATAGGAAAGTTTTTGAGGAGGGCTCATCCGGAAGAGGTAAAAATATTACAGTCTTTTGATCAAAAATTTAAGTTACATAAAGATAAAAATATTGCCCTAAAACAATTGGGTAATGCTGTAAATGTTGAAGTTGTAAAAAGGGTCTTAAGTATTATGCTTAATAAAAATAAATGAAAAAAGTTGAACAAATAGATTCTGATAACAATGTTATAATTGATTATGATGAAAAAATTTCTGCACCAGATATTAAAAAAATATTATCTAAGCATTTTAATGTTATAAATGACAGAAATCCATTTATTTGTTTTAGTAAAAATAATAAAAAATTCTTTTTGTGTGTTAAGCAAATTACTTATCTAGGTAATCCTCATAATATTTTTAAAAAAAGAATTCAAATTCCGAAAGAGTGGAAAAGTTTTTTGATCAAGAAAAATACTTTCTTGATTGGAGTTTATAAATATAAAAGTAATATAATTTTTGTTTTTTTTGATACAAAAAAATATTTAAAAAATAATTTAAATAATTCATCTGCTCATGTTCATACCATTGATTTAAGAAAGGCTGTGGAACATGGCTTTTTTGAGAAAATTGACTCTCGTGGAAATAAAATAGTTGCAATTAAAGAAGAGGGGATAATTGAATTTATCGATAATTTTTTCTCTGATAAAAAAATTTCTCTTCCAAAAGAAATAATATTATTCGATAAATTTTCAAATTCAATTGACCGTCACTGGAATGGTATAAAATGTTATTCAGAGATGTTTAATTTTAATTATAAAAATGCCGGACAAGCTGAGTGGCCTGGTTTTTATCTAGAGTTTAGTTTTGAAAATTTTTTAAATAAAAATCCAAATTTTAAGAATGTTTGTCTTTTTGTTAAAAATAAAAAATATGGAGAATTAGATTTTGATTTAAATTTTTCAAATAATTATTTAGGAGATCTTAAGGCTCATTCCAATAAAACTTGCTCTATATCAGGAAATGATAAAATGTCTTTTTTAAGAGCATTAAATAAATATGGTAAATTTTGGTATATTGTTTTTTATCATGAGACAAAAAAAGATTCTGACTTTAAAAATGAGGTTACTATTTTTTGGAATAAGGTGATGAATAAAAAAGATTTATTAAGTTATAAAAAAAGAATGAAACACACTGTTATTTTGAAAAATATGAAAATATTAGAAATTAATAAAGGCAATTTAAAATACATTTCTGATTTAAATCAGGGAAAAAATAGCGATGGAAATTTGAGGAGTGTAAAAATTCAAATAAAAAATAATGTTGTGAATAATTTTCTAATTTTTAATAAAAACTTAAATTAATTTATAAAATAATCTAAAATTTGAACCACTTTAAAACACCTTTTCATGCTATTTTTTTATGCTACAATCACGCTATCAATTTGATTATATTTTATGGAAAAATTTAGAAACAACAGAGATTTTACAGAATACCCAGATTACGAAGAATATAAAGCACTTCCTTTTGGTGTTTGGACAGATTATGTCTATAACGGACAAGAATTGCCAATAGGTTCTGAATCCGAGGGATTTATTCCGTCTTCAGAATTAAACCTTAGATTAAAACTTGATTTTGAAAATTTTGACGACGAACTTGGTGGTTTTACAGAAGAAAACATTAAAGATTTTTTTGAAAATAATAAAGCCGCATATTTTGAATATCTAAAAACTTGCAATGCTCAAATAGATCCATATTTACACTTTGCATGTTTTCAGGTTCAAAAAAAAGTCGAAAAACTTTTACAAATCGATTATCTAAAACCGACAAATGAAGCAGAGAGAAACCGCATGTATTCAAAAGACAAAATTCCCAAACTTTCAGAAATGGTTGGAAAAACAATGTGCGGAGAAAGGGCGGTTTTGGCAAAATATATTTTGCAGAAAATGGGAATAGATTGTTCTTATGTTGGGGCTTTTGTTATTTTTGATGATTATGGAAATGAAACAGAGCATCATAGTTTTGTTGTAATTAGATACAAAAAAACTTCACCAAATTTTGAAATAAAAGATGGCTCAGAATTTGAAGCGCAAGCGGTTTTGCAAGAAACAGAAAATTCTGAAGAAATTGAACAAGAATTTTCTACTTATATTTTTGACATAACAAGACCACATGAAAATGGTGCACCTTCTATTTATGAAACAGAACAAGGTTTTGATTATGAATTACTTTCTTCAGCCGAAAACAAAGATGTTATTGTAAAAGCAAAAGAAGTTCTTGGTGGAAATATTGAAAAATTTGGAATAGTAGATCCATATGCCAACAGATAATATCTTTATTTGATATTAATTTCCAAAAATAAAAACTTTCTTATTTTTCAGAATAAGTTAAAGTGTCGTGCAAAATATTATTTGAAAATCAAAATTTAAAACACCCACACAGCAAAACTCAATTCAGCAAAAAAATTTACAATCATTAAAATATATTTTAAAAATAAAAATGGTAAAAATGCCACAAATAATCCAATTGTTTGATTGATAAAAGCAAATACTCCAGCCAAAAAACCAAGCAACATAGTTATTGGAATTACCTGAAGTGTAATTATATTTACAATCGGCGAGACAATAGATAATTCACCAGTCATTTTAATTAACATTGGTAAAACAGCAATTTGTGTTGAAATTGTCGCTGAACTAATTTCTCTAAATTGAAATTTTTCTGGAATAAATTTTAAAATTTTTTTGATAATATTGCCCAAATTAATTAGTCCAAGTGTCGCCAAAAAAGATAATTGAAAAGATGGATCGTAAAGCAAAATCATTGGATTGTGTATTATCATAATTGCTCCAGCCAAAAATAATGCACGATTCACTGCATAATTTTTTCCTGTTACCCTGGCATACAATGCCAAAAGGGCCATAATTGTTGCCCTGATAACTGTCGCTCCAGAACCTACCATAATTGCAAAAATTAAAATAGAAATTGCACCGACAGAAGCTGATAAAATTTTTGGTAAAAAAGAAAAAAATCTCAAAATTCCTTCGGCGATAATTGAAACATTGTATCCAGACAAAACAACTATGTGAATCAGTCCGACTCTGCGAAAATTTTCTTCCAATTCTTTTCCGAGCGATCTTTTGGTGCCAAGCAATATTCCACCCAACAATTCTGCCTCAGGCGAGGGTAAAACTTGTTGTAATTTTTCCAAAAAATTTTGTTTGATTTTGAAAATATTTTTTAAAATAAATAATTTTACAGAATATTCGGAAGATTTTTTATCAGTTAAATCATCCAGAATTTCTATTTTCGGTCTGTACATTAAAGAGTAAATTTTATCTTTTGCCAAAAAATTTATGTAATCAAATTCAATTCCATTTTCGTTTTGAAAATTTTTTGGAAGTAAAATTTTGCCTGTGACTTTTATTTTTTCCCCGATTTTTCTTTCGGGATAAATTGGTATCGTCAAAATAATTTTTTCATCCAAAAATATCTTTTGATATTTATTTTCCATCCACAGAGCTGTCAAGGTTATTCTTGTTGTTGTGTCACGAACATCTGGTTCATTTTTTATAATTCCAATAATTGAAATATTTTGCTCTGCATATTTTGGTAAAATGGGTTCTTTAAAAATTATTTTGAACCTAAAAAAAGAAATTATTCCAACTGCAAAAACAAAAATAATAAATAAAAAAATAGACTTTTTTTGTTGATTCAAAATTATTAAAATTTTTTGCACCAATAAATATTTTCCTCAATAATTTTTTTTGAGCAAATTTTTATTTTAGTTTTTTTTGATAAAAAATTGAGTTGGATTTTAGGTGATTTTTAGAAAGCTTTGCGAAACAGTTATATTTGATTGTTTTTTTTATTTTATTATAATTTAAAATATGTTTGAAAAAATTAATTCAAAAAAAGAGAAAAGAGAAAAAATGGACTCTTCAAAAATAGTAGAGTTTCTTAAAAATCCGTTTTTTAAAACCGAATCAATATCAAAAATTTTATCTAAAAAATCTGCATTACTTTCAATTTTTTTGATGACTGCTATTGCTCCAGTTATAAAAAACTTGGTAAAAGAAGAGACCGAGAATAAACACTATCCAGCCCAGCAAGAGCAGGCCTTAACAAGTGTTTTTGGAAAAGAACTTTTAGATAAAATCGGTGACAATAATTTTTTTGTACAAATTAAGCACATTTCTCCTTCGGGTAAATACATTATTCATATTGGCCAATCACATATTTCTCCGTTAGAAAACAATGTAATTTACAATACTGAACCAATCATGTGGCAAAGAAAAATTTTAATTTTTTTAGAAGATGTTGCAAAAATTTCTGATGGGAAAATTTACGATGAGGGTTTTTCAGAAGAATCTAAGTTGTATTTTGAAAGCGAAAGTTCTAAAAATAAAATTAATGCTGTTGTTGAATTTAATCAATATTTAGACACGGTATTAGATTTTGAATTACTGGATTTTGATAATGCTGATTATGTGGTTGGTGTTTTGCAAGAGTATATTAAAATATTAAATACCGGTTTTGCAGATAATGTTATTGATAAAAAAAAGATAGAAGATATTTTAGAAAAATTAAGAGATTTTATATATAAACAAAAAGCAGAAAATGAATATAGATTTGAGATAAATCCTAATGAGTGTCGTTTATTGACACAAGAAGATGTGCAATTTTCTGAAAGAATTTCTGATTTGTCAAATTTTTTAATAAATTTTGAAACTCTTATGCTATCTTCTTATAAAAATGTTAGAATGGCCGATTTTAATTGTGCCGCAACACATCTATATCTTAACGGTAAAATAGATGTTTTACCGGCTGAAGATAAGACTCTAAACCAAATTGGGATTGAAAAAATAACTTATTTAAACAAAAAAATTAATGAATTGCATAATATTATAGAAAAATTGAGTTTAAAAGAAGCAGAATGCTCTGAACTGTTACACACTTTAATTGATTTTAATTTTAAAAATATTCAAAATACCAGTTTAGAAACATATAATTTACTAAGACAAAAATTATTATCTTGGACGATTGAATTGGGAGAGGGTTTTAATGTTTTGGATTTAATTGATGAAATCTGTTATGTTAAAAAACAATTTGATATTTTGCAATCAAAAAGAGAAGACTTTGCAATTGAAAGTTTGACTAAGGATGGTTTTGATAATCACAAGGTTATGATTTATGGAGTAGCTCACGATTTTACTGAAAGTGTTAAAAGATACAATGCTTCTAATTCTGATGAAGATGTTGATATTGGGCTTATAAAAATTTCTGATGGTCTTCATTTTTATCAATTTAGATAATTTTACTTAACTCCCCAATTTTTAATTATTTCAATTTCATCCTCAGCAGAAATTGCTTTTCGAAATTTTGCACCCTTGGCACCATCCACTCTTGATTTACAATCTTCCCATGTTTTGTGTTTTTCAAGTTTCCCATCAATTAAAGATAAATAAGAATAAGCTTTTGAACTTCTTCGATCTCGATCTGATTTTTCTGCCAAATCATCTTCGTTTGGTTCATTTACATTTATTTCATAATTTCTTCTGTCTCCACGAAAAAGTCTAACTGGTTCTCCTTGCCCAAAAGATGTTGCAATTTTGTCTGCTCTGTTATTCCCATCAATTCCAGCATGCCCCTTTACTCTACACCACTGTATTTCCCTGTCTTGAACTTCATTAAATAATTTTTCCCATAAATCTTTATTTAAGACCTCTTTTTTTTCTATTGTAAGCCAATTATTTTTCATCCATCCAAAAACCCATTTTGTAATGCCGTTTATTAGATAAGCCGAATCTGTAAAAATTTTTATTTTTGTTCCAATAGGAGTTTTTTTGATTGCTTCATAGGCGGCCATTATTTCCATTCTGTTATTTGTGGTTTTTATTTCATCGCCACCAAGTTCTATAATGTTATTTCCTTCAACAATAATTGCACCCCAACCACCAGGTCCTGGATTACCTCTTGATGCTCCGTCTGTAAAAATTAATATTTTATTATTCATTTTTGAAATTTTTGTTGAATTTGTTAATTTTTGTATTTTAGCATAGATTACTAAATTTTTTGCAATATAAAATATTATTTAGTGATTGTTAATCTTTTGCATTTTTCCAACTAAATTCCCAAATATATCTTTGCATTTCGGCAATATGTTCATCTTCTATAATTACACCAATCATTCTGTCGGTGTCCAAGGTCAAATACGAAACTTTGTTATCGTAAATATTCATAAGTGATTGAAATGGTTTTGATTCAGATACATCCATAAAACGAACATTAGTCACTTCTTTGTCATAATTTTGAATTACTTTTCTATTAAATTCAGAATCTAGAACCATTGCCTTTTTTATTACCCCATGTTTTTTTCTATCTGCTACATGTTTTTTATTAATTTCTGGAATAAATTTCTCAATTGATTCCAGGTCTGCATATGATAAAACTTCTGATTTTGAATACAGAGAATCGTCCAGCACTTCCTTTAAACCTTTTTCACCTTCATAAAATCGAACATTTGGTTTTCCGGTCAAAAGATTAAAACTAGAAGTCATTTGGCCAACAACTGATTTTACGGAATCCTCTATTGTTTCTAGGTTTTTCTTTTTTTCTTCAATAATTTTTAAAATTAAATTTGGATGATTTGGATTGAAGACACTTATTTTTCCTAAAGAATCGTGTTTGGTGACTAGACCCATTTCTATTAATTGATCAAGTGCTTTATAGACCAATCCCCGTTTTATACCTGTATTTAGGACTATTTTTCTGGCTTGCATTGAGCCGTTTTCTAATAGGGTGGTGTATATCTTTGATTGTTCTGTGGTAAGTCCTGCGGAATTTAATATTTCTTGTTGCATATTTGTTGTGATTATTTTTTTGGTAAATTTGTCTAATAAATTTTGTCTAAACACATTCAATATAATAAATATAGCACATCTTGTCACAACTCTGTGACACTTATCCACATATAAATAAAGGTTTTTTTGTTGATAGTTATGGTTTTTCTGACATTTTTAATATATTTGTCACAATAGTATTGACATTTTGTCAAAACTTTGCTATTATATACTCAGAATGATGAAAAGAAAAGATGCCGGTCGTAAAGAGGCGATCGTCTGAAAATCAAATCATCAAAAAGTTCGTTAAAAGGTAATAGAGTTAAATTTGAAGTTCACTGTCTGATCTTGATTGGACCACAGATATTCGGGCCTAATCTAGACGGTGCCTACAGCCGGCAAGTGTAGAAAGAGGAGAGAGTGAATTTTCTGCGGAAATACTTTTCCCAAAGAGGAGAGAATATTGGAAGCCAAATTTAAACCTATTATGTTTGAAGATGTAAATGTTCTGTGAAGTGCCAGGCCTCAAACATCTGCCATGAATTGGAACTATGTCTATAAGGCAAATTACATCAACCGTATCTAATAGTAATGATATCGGCTCGACATAAGGAATTAACCACTCTTTGTGTCTAGAAATATCCTTGCTACCTCAAAGTCGTGTGATTTTTTCTGGAAAGGTGCCCTTTGCCAGACCAAAAGAGGAGAGAGTCACGATGAGATTGAGAGGAGAGGGTGAGGAGTTCGTTGATAATTGAATATTAAATCCACACAAGTTCATCTTTTGCTAGTGGTAGTAAAACGAGACGGGTTAAAAACTGGTTTTCGACAAAACAAAGATGGACAGGTGTGATTTGGACGGCATTTTTACAAGTAATATAAAAATAAATTCATTCTGTTTAAATCACACCTGAAAAGGTGTAGGGGATTTCAAGAAAATCTCCTTTCTATCGAGCCCACAACACTTCGGTTGTTAGTTCGTTGAGATGGTTGAGTGTTTCCTATAACAAAAACACTCTGGGTTGGTGTGCCCAGTCAAGCACCATAAGGACCTCTGCATAAAAACCTAGGAGACTAGGAAAATAGTATGCAGAGGAAAAGAAAAGATGAAAAAAATCTTTTCTTTTGACGCCGAGACCAATGGTCTATGGGGCCGTGCTTTCGCAATCGGTGCACTCGTCTATGACGAGTCCGGTCGTGAAGTTGGACGGTTTGTCGGTCGCTTGCCCGATACAGCAGTGACTGACGAGTGGGTTCGCACGAATGTGTTGCCCACACTCAGTGGTCTCCCCGTCTCCCATGAGACATACGAGTCTCTGCTTATCGATTTCGCCAAGTTCTACTTGGCGAACAAGTTAGGTGTGGAGATAGTCGTCCACATGGGAACTCCCGTGGAGAGTAATCTCCTTCGGGACATGCACTCGCAAGGGTGCATCGGGGACTGGGACGGTCCGTATCCTCTTCTGGATGTTGCGGGGGAACTCGCGCAGGCCGGAGAGGATCCCACCTCTGTCGACAAGTATGTCGACAAGTGGGGGCTCGTGGTGCCGGATTTCGGTGCCACCCATAACCCGCTGTATGACAGCGCGGTTGCGGCCGAGGTGCACAAACACCTTGTGAGTCGACGGACGGCCCAGTAGGTCGTCCAAAGGCATCACCGAACCAGCGGAAACTGGGACAGCTTGTGAATGTCGTGAGACATGCAAAGTTGCTTTGCGCAAAAGCTAGATGAGGGAAGGATAAGTATACTTATCTTGAGACTCAATTGCGTGGTGGTTGCCGATGTGGTGTCGGCCGTGGCACAAGCCAACTGGAGAATACGTAAATTTCTCCTTTTTATTCAAATCATCACATGGTGTGGTGGTTTGATAGATAGTGGGCTTCAAACAGGTGTGCCAAAACAATACACCAGATTAGGGGAGAGAAGTGATAACAAAATTTTTAATCAAATGGCTGAACCCGCTAGACGCGTTGTCAATGATGTTATTAGATTATGATAACATCATTAACATAGAGAGTGCCTGGGGGAATCCACAGTACTATCAGGTGATTATAGAAAAACTTCTGGAGAAAAAGGGATATAAGGTAGATACCTATGACAGGTATCTACGAAGTATTTCTTTTCGGATTCCATCCGGAGAAGTGTTGTTCACTTGCCACCCCTGGGGTGGCCAAAACCACATAACCGTCTTCGGAGAAGACGGTAAAAAAATTTTGATTTCCCCAAAAGTCATTGAGGAAATCAAAGAAGCAACCGCGAGGTTGCTAATAGAAATAAAAAGTTGCAAGACTTCCGTCTTGCAAATGAGGGAGAGGGACTTAGAAAGGAGGAAGATGACGGAAATGTTTTGAATTTGTTTTGGTTTGGTGCGCACCAATGGTTTAAAAGCGCACCACTTTCTCAGGATGTGTGTCCTGACTGATGAGCCAAAAATGGCGAAAAAGTTAATTTTCACCCTAATTATACAGACATCAGAAAGATATTTAGGGAATGGATGTGAGTGTTTTTAAAACTCTCTCCTCTAAACATCTCTTTCTTAATATTTTTATTGATGTCTGTGTAATTGAGGTGAATGTGAGCTGTTTAATTTTTATGTTATTATTTTGAATATGAAAGAATATATTTCCATCGAGAGTGATGAAAAACCAGTTGGCTTTTCTGAGAGAAAAAACGAGGATTTTTTTTCTGTGGCGAAAAAAATCGGTCTTATATCAGAAAAAGAAGGAAAATTGTATTTTAATATAGAAGCACTAAAAAAAGAAAATCGAAACTCCACGAATCATAAAGGGATGGGTCTACTTAATCTCTTAATCGACTTGGCTTCAGAGAGGGTCTGTATTAATGGAAAAGAAGCCCCTTTGTTAACTTTTCCTAGAAATGAAAGGGAGGCATTATCTGGGATTTGGTCTGTTGGACACTACGAGCTTAGAGAACTTATTGGTGTTATCCGTTGGAGCACAGAGGATATAATATTAGAAGATGGGTCTGCTTTTTCTATTGTGGAATTATTTTTAGCCAAAATGCTCAATGATCTCGGGGTCTATAGAGATCAGAAAACCGGAAATTTATTAGTAAATGATAAAGATGGTTCGATTAGAAAATTATCCGCAAGATATCTCAAGGAGTCTAATTATCAATATTTACCATCAATAAAGGGTGAAAAATTCTCTCATAAACCAAATTCTTTTATAAGGAAATATGCAAAAAAATTAATTAATGCAGGTGTTTTTAATGAAACAGATTTTGATCCAGGTACAAATATAAAAGAAGAAGATTTTATATATAAAGTAAAACCTTTGGGTGATAAACCATATATCTCTTTTAGTGGAGTAAATGGGTATGCGAACTATTATATTGGTAGAAATAATTTTGTTGGAACATCTATTGAGAGGAATGAAAATCAAAAAATGGCCAGCTTAGATAAAAACACAGTTGGTATTTTCGAATCAGTACACGGTGGTGATTTGAGGCTCATTGCATATTTTAGCTTGGCCACAAAAGAGGAGATTGAAAACCTATATCAACCGCTTCTTTTACAAGGATTTAGCCAAGCAGATGTTGTTAGGAAAGCAAATTTCGGTGCGGATTTTATGGATGGTAGAATTATTCCATATAAACCAGATGTTTTTTGTCAAAGAAAGAAGAATGAAAGTGACTCTGATTATGCTTCTAGGCTTGTAGCATTAAACGATCAGTCATATCAGATGAATGTTTTTAGACCAATGATGAAGGAAGCGGGATTAAGTTTGGGAGACATTAAATGGGAAGAGCAAATGGTTCTTTTTGGAGTTTTACTTTCCCAAAAAAATAAAGATGAAATATTGAATTTTGTAAAAAAATTTGGAACAACGGGTGTTAGATGTTTTTTGTCTGTTGATTTTTTTGATATAGATGGAGATGTAATTTTTGATTTTGCTAAAAATTATCCAGATTCTGCAAAAGTTTTGTTTAAAAAGTATTCAGATATTGTCGATCAGTCATATAATATAGAAAATTTCATCAATGCCGAATTAAATAATCAAATTACTGATAAGGTTGAATTAGAAAGTATTAGATCTTGGGTTATGTCACAAGCCAAAGATATTTTGATAACTTTTATTGATGCTCATAAAAAAGCAAAAGAAAATGGTTTGGAATTATCACTTGATGAAGTTTTGGCAGATTTGCAGAGGATCAAAGCAGACATGATTTTGCTTTCATCAGCATTGAAAAATATTAAATCAAAAGGTGAGAGTATTAATGTTTCCGATGTTAAAAATTTTGAATTAACCGGACATATAAATCCAGAAAAAATCTCTCCACAAGACATCGACACAATGCGTCAAATGTATAAAGAAAATTACGATAAATATCCAGAATTGACCAAAATATTACTTGATTCATTCGAAAAATCGCTGGAATATGCAGATTCAGAATTTACAATTTTGCGATACAAAGACGATATAACCGGATTTTATAGAATAGACACTGTTAATGAAAAAACAATTCATTTTGCTTCTTTTAATGTTGATAGACAATTCCACGGATCTGGATTGGGCGAAGCTATGATGTTGAGCGACTTGGATTTGATGGCGAAAGATAAAAAAATTATCGCCGAATGTAATCCACATGTCGGAATTAGTGCAAATTATATTGAAAGAGGTTTTGTTGCAACAGAATGGAAACCGGTCGCTGAAATAGAAGTTTTGAATATTGAAAGAGATGATACGAATTTTGACTTTGTCACAAAAAAAGAATCAGAAGGTGATTGGTCACAAGAAAAAATTGTTGAAAGATTTTTACGATCAAAATTAGAAGCAGGTTCAGGTGATTCCGTAGATAAATCAAACAATAAATCAGAAAATGATTTTTATGAATATGAAAATGGAATAAGAATTTATTCCGCTCAAACACAGAACGATTTTGATTTTCAAAAAATGTTATCTTATGGAAATATTGTTACTCGATATTTTAAGTTTCCAAAAAAAGGTGAAAAAGATAATATTTCTTGGTATATAGTTACAGAAAAATATAAAAACAAAACACAAATTTAATTTTTGTATTTCTAAAATCAATTTTCTTATAAAATATAAAAAATAAATAAAATCTTTAAATTATTTTAAATATTTCTTGATTCTTCTTTGCTATAAATATTTAAATGTATTTTTTGAAAAAAATTTTATTATTTTTCTTAATAACATTATTTTTTTCTAGTATTTTTATAACCTATTACAAACTTACAGAAAATTCTCGCCAATTTTTAACTGTCGCTTTTTTGGATGTTGGTCAGGGCGATGCAATTTTTATAGAAGCCCCAAATGGCAATCAGATTTTGATAGATTCTGGTCAAACCTCAGCCGCCGCTCGTCAAGTATCAAAAATTCTACCGTTTTATGATCGCCAAATAAATTTAGCCATTGCCACTCATCAAGATTCTGATCATATTGGTGGATTTCCAGAAATTTTCAAAAAATACAAAATCAAAAAATATGCCACCGGCTCAAATCGTTTTGGTGAGTCACTTTTTGAAGAAATTGAAAAAATAATAGAAACACAAAAAATTAACAAACTTTTTTTATTTGCTGGTGATAAAATAATTTTAGATCAAAAAAATAATATTTACCTGGATATTTTGTGGCCTCCAGAAGAAGAACAATTTTCAGACACAAATGATGCTTCGGTAGTGGCAAATTTAATTTTTGAAAATGTCTCTTTTGTTTTAACCGGTGATGCTTCAAAGTCTATTGAAGAAAAAATTTCAATTGCTAGATTTTTTGAAATCAAAAAAACCGCCCAAGATCTTGCCACAAATCCCGCCGCAAACACAATCACAAATCCCGCCCAAAATTTAGAACAAAATTCTGGGACAATTTCTACTCAAAATTTAGAACAAAATTTCATAGAAAAAACTACACCAAAAACCTTATCCGAAATAATAAAACAAATTGTTATTCTCAAAGTTGGTCATCATGGCTCAAAAACCTCAACCTCTCCGATTTTTTTGGAAAAAATAAAACCTCAATATGCAATTATTTCTGCCGGAAAAGATAACAAATTCGGACATCCTCATGCAGAAGTAATTTCCAATTTAGAAAATTTTTCAGAAAATCACAATCAACAATTGCAAATATTAGAAACCGCAAAAATGGGAACAATTATTTTCAAATCGGATGGAAAAAAGGTTTGGCTTCAAAAATAAAAAATCGCCCTTCCGGCGAATTTTTTAAAATTTTTCTTTTTAAATTAATTATTTTATATTGCTCCCGCTTTTTTCAAGCTTTTTGCCACACCGTTTTTCTTTAGGGTTTTTAGGCCTTTTGCAGAAATGTTAACAATAACTGTTTTTCCTGTTTCTGGAACAAATATTCTTCTTTTTTGTATATTTGCATATCTTCTTGTGTTTCCGCCTGGATTAAATTTTGTAGCACGAACACGATTGGAATATCTTCCAGCCATTTTTGAACTCTTATTTGTAATTATGCATGTTTTCGCCATATTTTGTATTTGTGAGAAACATGTTATCATCTTTTAATAATTTTGCAAATATTTTAAATCGCAAATTTATTTTTAGTTTTTTAATTTAATAAATACAAATGGATATACCAATTATATTTTCAATAGCAATTCTGGTCATGTCTGTGGTAATTCATGAAGTGGCTCACGGATATGCTGCATTATCTCAGGGAGATGTAACTGCAAAATATGCTGGAAGATTGACCATGAATCCCATAAAACACATTGATCCTTTTGGTTCAATAATTTTGCCAATTATTTTTGCTTTATTGCCAGGGGGAATTATTTTAGGTTGGGCCAAACCGGTTCCATACAATCCATACAACTTGAGAAATCGTAAATGGGGTGAGTTAATTGTGGCAATTGCTGGTCCATTATCAAATATTGCAATTGCTATTTTGTTTGGATTACTAATTCGTTTTTCCGATCTTTTAAATTTACCAATTTCAGTTATACAAATTTCTTATGCAATTGTATTCATGAATGTGATTTTGGCGGTTTTCAACATGATTCCAGTTCCACCACTTGATGGTTCAAAAGTTTTATTTTCCATATTGCCAACACAGTATTCGCTAAAGTTTAGAGCAAATCTTGAAAGATATGGATTTTTTCTAGTTTTAGCAATTGTGTTTTTGGCTTGGCAATTTATAATGCCAATAGTTAGAATTTTGATGAAATTGTTTACGGGAATATAAATTTTAAAATTTTTTAATTCATATTTAATTTACATCAAATGCTCTTGCATTTTAAAACATAATGTAGTAAAGTGTCTTTCACTTATGCCAACAATTAATCAATTGGTAAAAAGAAACAGAAAACAAGCGGCCCGCAAGTCAAAAGCGGTTGTTCTTCGTAGAGGTTTCAATACCCTAAAAAACAAACCAACTTTTTATCAGTCACCATTCAAAAGAGGTGTTTGTACAAAAGTTACAACAAAAACCCCTAGAAAACCAAACTCAGCTGTTCGAAAAATCGCCAGAGTTCGTCTGACAAATGGAATGGAAATAACTGCTTATATCCCTGGAATAGGACACAATTTACAAGAACACTCAGTCGTGCTTGTTAGAGGTGGTAGAGTAAAAGATGTTAACCTAAAATATACAATAGTTAGGGGTGTTCTTGATTCTGAGGGTGTACAAACTCGTAGAAAAGGAAGAAGTCAGTACGGTATGAAAAAACCAAAACAAAGCTAAAATTTAAATTTCCAAAAATAATTTTTTAAAAAATATGCGAAAACCAATAAAGAGAAAACACGAAATAAAACCTGATACAAAATATAATTCTGTAAAAGTTTCAAAATTTATTAATCATTTAATGAAAAATGGCAAAAAAAGTGTTGCTGAAAAAGTAGTTTACGACACTTTTGAACTTATAAAAGAAAAAGCAAAAGTCGAAGATCCATTAGAAATTTTTGAACAAGCATTAAAAAATGCCGCTCCAGTTTTGGAAATTAGATCTAGGAGAGTTGGTGGTGCAAACTATCAAGTACCTGTAGAAGTTAGAATGGAAAGAAGGCTATTTTTGGCTATGACTTGGATATTAGAAGCTGCTAGAAATAAAAAAGGCCAACCAATGCATATCAAATTAGCAGATGAAATATTGATGACAAGTAAGGGGGAAGGTGAGGCATTCAAAAAAAGAGAAAATGTTCACAAAATGGCAGAAGCAAACAAAGCATTCGCACACTTTGCTTGGTAAGGTGAATAAAAATTACCTAAATTACTTTTATTCGGTTCAGTCCTCGTTTCCTTTTTTCGTCAAGTTGCACTTGACCAAAAAAGACTGCGGAGAACCTCAAAAAGCAATTTAGGTAATTTTTGTTTACCAAACAAATTAACTTTTCTTTACTTTTCACACCTTTTCATATAATATATAAAGCACAAATTTGGTAGGGCCAAATTTTTTTATTAATCATTATAATAAAATTCCGCTTAGGGATTTTCAAATAAATTTAAAATTATAAAAAATTATTTATGCAACGAGATTATCCATTAGAAAGAGTAAGAAACTTTGGAATTATTGCTCACATTGATGCAGGAAAAACAACAACTTCAGAAAGAATTTTGTTTTATACCGGTGTTTCTCACAAAATAGGTGAAGTTCACGAAGGTCAAGCTGTGATGGATTGGATGGAGCAAGAAAGGGAGAGGGGTATTACAATTACTGCTGCTGCTACAACTTGTTTTTGGAATCCAACATACATGAACAAAGATGATACTTCAAAAAAAGTTCGTTTTAATATTATTGATACACCCGGTCACGTTGATTTTACAGCTGAAGTGGAGAGATCATTAAAAGTTTTGGACGGTGGAGTAGTTGTTTTTGATGGTGTCGCCGGTGTTGAACCGCAATCAGAAACAGTTTGGAGACAAGCAGAAAAGTATCAAGTTCCAAGAATTTGTTTTATCAACAAATTAGATAGAACCGGTGCTAGTTTTGAAAGATCCTACCAATCTATTTTGAATCGTCTAACAAAAAATGCTGTTAGAGCACAAATCCCTTGGGGAAAAGAATCTGAGTTAAAAGGGGTTGTTGATTTGATAAAAATGAAAGCATTCACTTTTGAAGGGGAAATGGGAAATACTGTAATAGAACAAGAAATACCAGCAGAACTAAAAGAAGAAGCAGAAAAATATCATGCAGAACTAGTTAGTCGTATATCAGAATTAGACGATTCATTAACTGAAAAGTTTTTGGAAGGAAAAGAAATAACTGTAGAAGAATTAAAATCTGTTTTGAGAAAAGGTGTTATCGCAAATAAAATAGTTCCAGTATTTACAGGTTCAGCTCTTAAAAATACCGGAGTTCAACTGGTTCTTGATGCTGTTGTTGATTATTTACCAGCACCAACAGACATACCTCCAATAAAAGGTCTTGATCCAAAAACAGGAGAAGAAATAGAAAGAATTGCTTCTGATACAGAATCTTTTTCTGCTTTAGCATTCAAATTACAAACAGATCCATATGTTGGTCAATTAACTTATTTTAGAGTTTATTCTGGAACAATTTCTGCTGGTTCTTATGTTTATAATTCCACAACCGGAGACAAAGAAAGATTGGGAAGAATTTTGAGAATGCATGCAAATGAAAGAGAAGAAGTTCAAACTGTTTATGCGGGAGAAATTGCTGCAGCTGTTGGTTTGAAATCCACAAAAACTTCTGATACTTTATGTGATGAGTCAAATCCTATTGAATTACATAGAATTCAATTTGCAGAACCGGTTATTTCTATGAAAATAGAACCAAAAACAAAAGCTGATCAAGAAAGGATGGGTATGGCACTAAAAAGACTTTCTGATGAAGATCCAACTTTTAGAGTAAATAGTGATTCAGAAACTGGGGAAACTGTTATTTCTGGTATGGGAGAATTGCACTTAGAGATTATTGTTGATCGTATGAAGAGAGAATTTAATGTTGGTGCAGATGTTGGAAAACCACAAGTGGCATATAGAGAAACAATTATTGGTCAAGCTGAAGCTGAACACAAATATATAAAACAATCTGGAGGTAAAGGTCAATATGGTCATGTCAAAATCAGAGTTAAGCCTTTGGATAAAGATGTAAAATTAGAAGATTTACCAAAAAATATTAAACGAGATGCCGGATTTGAATTTGTTAATTCAATAAAGGGTGGTGCTATTCCTCAAGAATTTATTTCACCTTGTGAAAAAGGTTTCAAAGAGGCAATGGATAGAGGAATTGTTGCTGGATATAAAATGACAGATGTTTCTGTGGAATTATATGATGGTTCATATCACGATGTGGACTCTTCAGAAATTGCTTTCAAATTAGCATCCTCAATGGCCTTCAAGGAAGCCGCTCAAAAAGCAAAACCTGTTTTGCTAGAACCTATTATGAAAGTTGAAGTTATAACACCAGAACAATTTACAGGTGATGTGACTGGAAATTTGAGCTCAAAAAGAGGTCAGGTGGAAGGTATGGAAGATCGCGGTAATGGTATGACAACAATTCATGCAAAAGTTCCACTTTCAGAATTGTTCGGGTATACAACTATTATTCGCTCGATGACACAAGGTCGTGCTTCTGCGACAATAGAACCAGATCATTACGAAATAGTTCCATCTAATGTGGCCGAAAATATAAAATCTGGAAAAATTTAAAAAAATAAAATAAGTTTATCCACATAATTTACAAAAAACCACCGACACGGTGGTTTTTTGTTGTATAATTACATTGATATGTCTAATAAATTAAAACAAAAACAACTAAAATCTTTAGTTATTTTATTTCTACTAATTATTGTTATGGTTGCGATAGGATTATTTCTTCAAATTAATGATAAAAACAAAATTGACACATCCTCAAATATTTTATCTGAAAATGAAATATGCGATCCTTATTTAACCGTAGTTGATTCTGCGGATATGGGTAATACACAAAATTGTGATTGCCTGAAAGATGAAAATGAAAAAAAATATTGTGAAAATGTAACATTATCTTTGATTAATTATAAAAAAGGAATTGAAAATTCTGATTTGGAGTTGTGTCGAAAAATCACAGATTTAAATATGCAAAAATCATGCATCAATATTGTTGATGGAAAGAAAAACTATTCTAAAAATAATTTTTCTGAAAACGATTAGGTTTTTTAATTAATTATTGAAATTTTTTATGATAAATAAATACAATTATAATATGAAAAGACAAATGTTTTTTTTAATCTCAGCAATTTTCTTTTTTATGTTTTTTTTAACAAATACAAATGTTTTTGCTCAGGGTGTACAAGAGTGTTGGAGTACATCTTCTTCTGATTATACAACAAGAGCTTGCAGTTGGAAATGTGCTGCAAATGGTTTTGTCACAAAGGGTTGGACTTGGAAACCGGCTAATTATGTTAGCGGTATTCCGGGGCAATATTGGTTTTGCGATGACTTTAGTGATTGTAGTAGCAATAAACCAAATCGTATATGTAGAGCATGTCGACCAAGTTGGTCTGCATGGAGCACTTGTTCTGCAACATGTGGAACTGGAACACAAAGCAGAACAGATGGTTGTGGTAATAGAGAAACTAGAGATTGCAATACTCATAGTTGTGCAATTAATGGCCAATGTAGTTCCACAGCAATAATTTCCGGAACAACATCACCAACAAGTCCATTATGTTCATCTGGAACACCCACATCTGTCACAGGTTCTGGTCCATGGAATTGGACATGTAATGGCTCAGATGGAGGCACACCTGTTAGTTGTACAAAACCTCTTTTGGTTAATGGCCAATGTAGTTCCACAGCAATAATTTCCGGAACAACATCACCAACAAGTCCATTATGTTCATCTGGAACACCCACATCTGTCACAGGTTCTGGTCCATGGAATTGGAAATGTAATGGTTCAAATGGTGGCACATCTGTTAGTTGTGCAAAAAATTATTCTTGTACTTATATAAGTGCTGTAACAACATGGAACAGTTGCACAAACGGATTTCAAACTGCAAATACGGTTTCGTATTCAACTACTACAAATCCGGCAACATGTTCTGATGTTCCGACTAGTCGATCATGTGTGGATGGTCGTTGTAGTTCCACAGCAATAATACCAAGTATGGATCCACCACCAACCGAACCAGCCGATCTCTGTTCAATTGGAACACCCACATCTGTCACAGGTTCTGGTCCATGGAATTGGACATGTGTTGGTATAAATGATGGTGCAACAGCTAGTTGTGTGAAAGAACTTGCACCGCTTGGTCGTTGTAGTTCAACAGCAATAATACCAAGTATGGATCCACCACCAACCGAACCAGCCGATCTCTGTTCAATTGGAACACCTACAACTGTCACAGGTTCTGGACCATGGAATTGGACATGTTCTAGTGAAAGAAATGTTTTAGATAATGTGCCACCAGCAAGTTGCACTAGACCAAAAATGATTGATGGACAATGTAATCCGGGGGATTTACTGCCAGGAAGAGTTCCACCAAATCCAAATTCCGCATGTTCATCTGGTACATATCATAATCTAAATCATAATCTAAAAGAAGACTCACCAGATTATTGGACATGGAACTGTCTTGGTGCAAATAACGGTTCATCAAGCAGTTGTGAAAAACCAAAAATAAAAGATGGACAGTGTAATCCGACGGCAACTGTTACTGGAGATTTTAATCCATCAGAATCAATATGTTTGCAGGGATCTCCTAGTGAGGTGATTGAAGAAACTGATTTTAGAAAATGGAATTGTGAGGGTGTTGCAGGTGGAGGAACAGTTATATGTATAAAAAATAAACAAGATTTTGACATATCTATATCTAAGGAAGATATAGATAGTGAGGGAAATTTAACAGATACATATAATACATTTGCATATGCAACACCTCAATGTATAATCAGATTTGAAGTAAAATCTTCCCACCCCAGTACTTGTGCTATATATAATGCAAATTCACCAATTCAAATGTCTAAACCTCAGGATTTTGAGCCATCAACAGAATACACAAAATCACTGGAAAGACTTGTGTTACCTGGTATATATTATGTAAAGTGTGAAATTTCTATTGATGGCGAGTCAAAAAAGGAAACAAATAGTAAACAACTTAGGTGTATTGGTGCTTCAGGGCCTGTTGAAATGTAATCAATAAAATTTAGTCAAATTTTGTGTTTTATTATAAAATAATATTATTAAATTTAAAATATATTTATGAAAATTAGAAAAATAACTACCATTCTCGCAATTTCTTTTTTGGTACTACTTGGACTAATTATTTTCTTGATATTCGGTTTTGATAGGAATTATACAATGCCCAAATGTGATTATTTAAAGGGTGACACATCAAATGACTGTGCACCAGATCAAACATTTCAGAATAATGCTGATGAATTTGATGAAAATTACATAGACATATTATCAGATGAAGTAGAAAGTGAAATTTCCCCACAATCATTAATATTAATTAAAATCACAGATGAAGAAATTGATAATAATTTAAATTTAAATAATGATGTAGATTCTGCAAATTATTCCAAATTAGAATGTGCAATTAGATTTAAGGTTACATCTTCTCATGAGGGCTTCTGTAATATATTTTCTGTAAATCAAAACATGGTTTTGTTTTCAAAAATTGAATTTACCCCATCTAATGATCCATTAGTATTTGATAATGATGAATCTGGATTTTGGGTAGAGCCCGGTATTTATAGAATACAATGTTCAACTAAAGATGATTTTGATTCTAATGTAGTACTGAGTCGTCAGCTTGTTTGTATCAGGGGGGAATAATTTTATTGGTAAAAATATATTATAATTATCCACATAATTTACAAGAAATCACCGATACGGTGATTTCTTGTTGTATAATATAAATAATATTATTAAATTTAAAATATATTTATGAAAATTAGAAAATTGTTAAGTGCTTTTTTATTATTATTTGTAATACCAGTTTTTACTTTTGCACAAGATAATAATTTACAGCCAGTCGAATGTTTTGATCCTGGACTTTATAAATTTCAAAGTATTAGTGTGACCGCAGGATTAGAACAGGATACTATACATGTATCAAATAATTCCGGTGATAAAATAAACTTTGTTGGAAAAGTATCTAATTCTAATGACTATCCAATTGTCGATGGATATTTATTTGCCAGATTGAGTAGGGTAAATGATAATAATTGGGAAACAGAAGGCCATCATATAATCGAAGAAAAAATTCTATATGAAAAAGTTTCTATACCAGCGAAAAGTTCCTTGCCAATATATTTTAATTGGCAAATGCCAAAAAATTCAGATGCTGGTAACTACAGAATAGATTATTTTTTTTCAGTAGATAAGAGGTTTAATTTGGGTGGTTTGCCATTTACAAATGAAATAATAGCCGGTTTTTCTACATTTGAAATAATGTCAAATACAAAAACTCCTTTCGTTATAGATAGAACTATGACCAGTATAAATGGTCAAACATATGTTCATATTGGTAATTGGCCAGAATTTGAAAAAAATTCAAATGTTTCCATTTCCCAACCAGTAAAAAATTTGCTTGATAAAGAAATCGAACTAAATATAAAATACGATTTGTACTATTGGGATAGTTTAAGAGAAGAAGATTTAATAAAGACAAATATTGAAAAAGTTAAAATTTTACCAAATTCCACCTTCAATTTGACATATAATGTAGAAAATATAGACAGATCAGTATATTATTTGAAAATTTCTATTTCTGGCGAAGAATACCAGTCACTGGTAAATATTAGATTTTTGACCACTGGATACGATTTTATATCTCAAGACGGAGAGTGGGGAGACACACTTATGGTTTCAAATGGTGTTGGAAAAGATAGGATAAATTATCAGGCAATAACATCTTTTCCAATTAAAAAAGGTGAAGAATTTAGAGCATTTATTTGTTATCACAATACCTCTATTGGTTCAGATGAATTAAAAAATATTTCTTTAAAACTCTTTGATAAAAAAGGAAATTTAATTAGTTCTGGAAATTATAAAACTCCAATTTCAAGTGAGGTTGAGGCAGCAGCAATTAATGTTGCGGCATTAGAAAAATTAAATTATGTTAAATTGGTTTCAGAAATTACCGACTCTGAAGGAAACATTTTAGACACTTACACAGCTGAGTATGATTGCAAAGTAATTGATCCTTTATCTTGTGAAATTTTCTCAATGTTTTATCTGGTTTACTTATTTTTGGCAATAATAACATTAGCTTTATTGGTATTGGTTTATTCAAAAATTAAGAGTGGTAAATTAAGATCAATAACAATTGCATTGCTCTCTGTTTTGCTTATCGTATTTTTGTTTTTGGGAATTTATACCATTTTTAATGGACCAAAAATTGGATTTGCACAACCTGTCATATCAGGAACAAACAGGGCATTATCACACTCTTTTAATTTTAGTGTTGGATATACATCTGCTGGAGATACAAGAACTGCATTTAAAAACGGAACAGCTACTAGAAATATTACCGGTCGATTGCTGGGTAATAATGGAACAACATTGCAAATAGGACAAAAGGTATATGTTGAATTGGCATCATCTTGCACATATAATGCATCTGGTGGAGCTTGGGATACTCCAAATTGTGGTACCAATTTATCTGTTAGAGACGGAAATAGAACTGCTGTCATGAGAATAAATGGACCACGTTTAAGTGCTGATTTAGCATTAAATAATTCAAATCTTTCTTGTACAAAAATTAGTAATGTTAAATGGGAATGTACTGCTCAGTCTGCTGGAACCACAAAAATTACAGCAAATGTAAATTCTGGATCAGCCACATTGTTTGGTTGTATATATACCAATGTTAGAACTGCGGTTACAAGTAACAATACTGGTAACAATAATCCAGGATGTGGTGTTGCAAGCGGTAAGCCTGTAAATGCATTTATGGGTTTTGAAGGTGTTCCTGGTAGAATAAATAGAAATTTTAATGGTGGAATTATGACTTGGGATATAACTGTTTTGGCAAATACATCACCGACAAATGGTCAATGCCATCCTACAGCTACAACAGACGGAACAACTGCACCAGTAGCACCTTTGTGTTCATCTGGACAGGCATCTTCCATAAATACAAATGCAAATTCTTGGACATGGACATGTAATGGGTTAAACGGGGGCACATCAACTAATTGTACAAGAAATAAGACAACTCCAACTGACGGTGGAGGCGGTTCTGGAACTGGTGACGGCGGCGGTTCTGGAACTGATGGCGGTTCTGGAACTGATGGGGGTTCTGGAGCTGATGATGGTAGTGGAACTGCCTTACCAGCCCCAACAATCTCAATCACAAACGAAGAT
>CALLZK010000020.1 GCA_937858275.1 uncultured bacterium | reverse complement strand
ATAAATATATAAATTAATATTTTTGGTTTTTTATTAATTTTTTATCCATTCAATTCTCTTGTCTTTTTTAAACCAAGTCATTTGCCTTTTGGAGTATTGATATATTTTATTTTCAAGTTCAATCAACATTTTTTCTTTTGAAATTTTATTTTGTAAAAAAAGAGAAATATAACGAGATTCAAGACCCAATCTTTCTAGTTTTTTCCAAGACACTCCGTGTTCGTGTATTTTTTTAATTTCTGAAATCATTCCTTGTTTTAATCTTTGTTTTAATCTTTTGTTGATTTTTTCTTTTAATTTTTCTTTAGAGCATAATAATCCAATTTGTTTTACCTCGTATTTTGGTGATGATTTTATTTTTGGAACTTTTCCCAAAAATGTTGCAATTTCGATTGCTCTAATTATGCGGATTTTATTGTTTTGATCTATTTGTTTGTATCGATTTTTGTCTAATTTTTTTAATTTATTTTGCAATTCAATCAAAGACATTTTTTCTAATTTTTTTCTTAATAATTTATTTTCTGGAACTTCTGGTAAAATTATGCCATCTACTATGGCCTGAATATAAAATCCGGTTCCTCCGCAGATGATTGGTGTTTTGCCACGATTCAAAATCTCATCAATTTTTTGATATGCCAACTTTTGAAAATCAGAAACCGTAAAAATTTTTTTTAAAGAAATCAAATCAAGCATGTGATGTGGAATCCCGCACATTTCTTTTTTTGTTATTTTTCCAGACGATAAATTTAGTTCTTTATAAATTTGTCTTGAATCAGCAGAAATGACCTCACCATTTATTTTTTTGGCTAATTTTACTGCAAAATCACTTTTACCAGAAGATGTTGGACCGACAATCGCAATTATCTTTGGTTTTATATTATTTTTATTTGCAACCATATACAGAGCTTAATTTTTATAAACTGATTTTATTTTTTGTGCCGGAGGAGGGACTTGAACCCTCACATCTTGCGATACACGATTTTGAGTCGTGCGCGTCTGCCATTCCGCCACTCCGGCCTATTTGAAATATATTAATACTTTTTTGGACTTTTATCAATCTCAAAATATTGTATAATGTATAATAAGATAAAGGTATTTTTATTATTAATTAATTAATTTTCAAAAAATGTCAGAATTTGCTAGAGAAGAAAAATCAGTTTTTCAAAATAATGCTGTATTTTTTATAGAGGTTGATAAAATTCATCCAAACCCATATCAACCAAGAAGGGAATTTGATCAGTCAAAATTGAATGATTTGGCAAGTTCTATTAGAGCATATGGTGTTTTACAGCCGTTGGTTGTGACTCGTGTCGAAAAAATAAAAAGCGACGGAGGTATTTCTGCGGAATATGAATTGATTGCCGGAGAGCGAAGATTGAGAGCTTCCAAAATTGCTGGTCTAAGAGAGGTGCCCGTTTTGATTCGTTCAAGTGCTGATGATGAAAAAACAAAACTCGAATTGGCAATAATCGAAAATCTACAAAGAGAAGATCTAAATCCAATTGATAGAGCAAGGGCATTTCAACAACTTGCTGATCAGTTTGGTTTCAAGCATTCAGAAATCGCCAAAAAAATGGGTAAAAGTCGTGAATATGTGACCAACACAATTCGAATGCTTGCTTTGCCAGAAGAAATTTTGACTGCTCTTTCTGAAAGAAAAATATCAGAAGGACACACTAGATCTCTTTTAATGTTGTCTGATAGACCACAAGAACAAAATGTTTTGTTTAGAGAAATTGTTTTGAGAAAATTAACCGTTCGTGATGCAGAAAAAATTTCTCGAAAAATAGCATATGATAAGGTTAGAAAAAAAGATCAAGATTTGACCGGAGAAATTGTTGATTTGGAAGAAATGGCCAGCAAAAAATTGGGTGCTCCAGTTCATATAGAACCAAGAGAAAATGGTGGCAGAATTAGAATTGATTATCTCAATGAAATAGAATTAAAGGCGATAATGAGTATTATTGTAAATTCAAGAATTACAAATAACAATTCTGTACAACAAGATATTGTAGAAAATAATTTGGAAGAAATTCAAAATTCTACCGAACAACAATCAATTGAAAATGCAACACCGCTTTCTTTTGTGGAACAAAAAGATGCTGAATGGGAAGTTGAAAATACACCACCATCAGATAATAATTCACAAAATAATTTTGATGATACACCAGAAGAAGAGTTTTCTTTGGATAAGTTTGGGATATAAAAAGATAAATATGGCTTATATATTTTTAGATGAATCCGGAGATCTTGGTTTTAATTTTACAAAAAGAAAAACATCAAAATTTTTTATTGTTACTTTTTTATTTACTAAAAATAAAAATGAATTAGAAAAAATGGTTAAAAAGACTTTTAAAAGTTTTTCAAAAAAAGATTTTAATAATCACTCTGGTGTATTGCATTCAAATAAAGAATCTCCAAAAACAAGAAACAGGATATTGAATTTATTTAGGGAAAAGGGAACTTGCGATATTATTACTATTTATTTAAATAAAAATAGGGTTTATACAAAATTAAAAGATGAAAAGCATATTTTGTATAATTATGTCACCAATATTTTATTAGACAGAGTTTTTACAAAAAAATTAATACCACTTGATAAAAAAATAAAAATTATTGCATCCCGCAGAGAAACTAACAAGTTTTTAAATGAAAATTTTTCTTCTTATATTAAAAATCAGACAAAAAACAATCATAAATTTGATATAGAAATAGAAATAAAATCTCCAGCATTAGAAAAAGGTTTACAGGTCGCAGATTTTATTTCTTGGGCGATATTTAGAAAATATGAACACGGTGATAGTTCTTATTACAATTTAATAAAATCTAAAATTGTAGAAGAAAATCCTTTATTTGAATAAAAAGAGCAAAACCCCGAGCGCTATATAGTGGAACCATACGGAGCCACACGCTCGGGGATTTACTTGCTTGATATAATTATACATAAAACAGTCAAAAAATCAAGTTTATCCACACACTTAATCATATTAAATTCCGGTTAAATATTGTTCAATATTTAACACAAAATCTTTATTTTTAGTATATAAATGGTAGAATTATATAAATATGAATAAAAACTCAGATAAATACATACAAGAAATAGCAAAGTATTTTTCTGATCCAAACAGTTCTGAGCATTCATATCGAACAACTTTTGAAAATTACCTAAAAGAAATTTTTCCAACAAAAGACGGTTATTTTACCCAACAAGATCAAAAATCAATCGGTGGCAATAAGCCCGACTTTATTATTTTAAAAAACAAAATCCCTGTTTTATATATCGAAGTCAAAAAAGTTGGCGAAGATTTGGATAAAATAGAAAAATCAAATCAGGCAGATAGATATTTTGGATATGACAATCTGATAATTAGTGATTATGTAAATTTCCGTTTTTTTAGAAATGGACAAAAATATGGCGAGGAAATATCTCTTGCGGAAATAAATAAAAAAGAACTTTTATTATCTGGTCAAAAAGATATTTCACTTTTAACCCAAACAGTTTTGGATTTTGTCGCATCGCACAAAGAAGCAATCAAGAAGGGTAAACATTTGGCTCAAATAATGGGCGGAAAGGCAAGAAGAATTAGAGATAATGTAATTGATATGCTTAATTCTCAAAGCGAAAGCAAAAGAGATCTAATCAAAATTCAAAATATTATAAAAGAAAGTTTGATTCATAATTTGGATGATCAATCATTTGCTGATATGTATTCTCAAACTTTGATTTATGGATTATTTGCTGCAAGATATAATGACAATACAAAACAAGATTTTTCAAGGCAAGAAGCAAGAGATTTGGTTCCCAAAACAAATCCATTTTTGAGAGCATTTTTTGATCATATTGCTGGAAGTGATTTTCCAGAAAGACTGAGATTTATCGTAGATGAATTATGCGAAGTTTTTACTCATGCTGATATTTCAAAATTATTACAAGATTTTTATAAAGAAGAAAAAGATAACAAAGATCCAATAATTCATTTTTATGAAGATTTTTTGAAAGAATATGATGCCAAAAAGAAAATGGATATGGGAGTTTTTTATACCCCAAAACCAGTTGTTAGTTTTATAATTCGGGCAGTTGATGAAATTTTGAAAAATGATTTTGGAATAAAAAAAGGATTGGCAGATCAAACAAAAATTTCTATTGAAGAATTAGAAACTGATAAAAAAACTGGAAAAAATAAAAAAGCCCAAAAAGAATATCACAGAGTTCAGGTCTTGGATGTTGCAACTGGAACTGGAACATTTTTGAATGAGGTGATAAATCATATTAGAAAAGATTTTGTTGGTCAGGATGGAATGTGGGAATCTTATGTCAGAGAGAATTTGTTGCCTAGAATTCACGGTTTTGAATTAATGATGGCCTCTTATACTATTGCTCATTTGAAATTGGGTATGACATTGCATGACACTGGAGTTTCTGATCTAAGCAATCGTTTGGGGGTTTATTTGACAAATACACTTGAAGAACCAAAAGAATCTGTTTGGGGTGATGGTTCTTTGTTTATTGGTTTGCAAGAAAGTATTTCAAAAGAAGCAATAGAAGCATCAAAAATAAAATCAAAATATCCAATAATGTGTGTGATTGGAAATCCGCCGTATTCTGGTATCTCACAAAACAAAGATTATACTGATAACAATGTTTACAAAGTTGAACCTGGTGGAAAAATAAAATTACAAGAAAAGAAAAATTGGCTTGATGATGATTATGTCAAATTTATTCGTTTTGCAGAAAGTTTGATCGAGAAAAATGGTTCAGGAATAGTTGGTATGATTACCGCACACGGATACATAGACAATCCAACATTTCGCGGAATGAGGTGGCATTTGAGAAGAACTTTTGACAAAATTTACATTGTCGATTTGCATGGTAATAGTAACAAGAAAGAAACTTCACCAGATGGAAGTAAGGACGAAAATGTTTTTGATATAAAAACAGGAGTTTCTATTATTTTCGGTATAAAAAATAAAATCAAAAAAGAGGGTGATTTGTCAACTGTTTATAAAACAGATTTGTTTGGATTGCGAGAGGAAAAATTTGAAAAAATAAATAATACAAAAATTTCTGAAATTAAATGGACTGAATTGCCAAATGAAACAGAATTATGGGTTTTGGAAGGTAAGGGAAAAGGTGAATACGAAAAGGGATTTCATTCAGAAAAACTTTTTAATATAAAAAGTATGGCAATTACAACAGCTAAAGATGATTTTGCAATTTCTTTTGACAAAATTACTGTACTTAATAGGGTTTATGATTTTTGTGATAAATCAATTTCTGATCAAGAAATTAGAGAGAAATATAAGATCAATGACAATATTTTATGGTCCATGTCTGAGGCCAGAAAAAAAATTAATTTTGATAAAAATAATCTAATACAAATACAATACAGGATATTTGATAAAAGATATACTTTTTTTGACGAGAACATTGTTTTTAATAGAAGAATAGAAATAATGTCTCATTTATTGAAAAATAACTTAGCACTTAATTTATCTAAAAGAGATAGGGATTTTCATTATAATTTTTTTGTAACAGATTGCGTCACAGATAAAGGACTTACATCTTCTTTGGATAATATCTATACATTTCCACTTTATCTTTACACTCCACAAAACGAAAAAATTCCAAACTTGAACAAAGAAATTTGGCAGAAAATAAATTCAGTAGTGGGCGAAACAACACCAGAAAATATTTTGGATTATATTTATGCTGTTTTACACTCTCCAAATTATCGTCAAAAATACAAAGAATTTTTGAAAATAGATTTCCCTCGAGTTCCATATCCTGACGACAAAAATAAATTTTTCCAATTAGTTAAATTGGGTGAGAAATTGCGAAACTTACACTTGATGACTGATCAGGATGTTAATAATCTAATCACAACTTTTCCAAATGCCGGAAATGATACTGTCGAAAAAGTTTCTTATAAAGATGGAAATGTTTATATCAATTCTGAACAGTATTTTGGCAATGTTCCAGAGGTTGCTTGGAATTTTTACATTGGAGGATATCAACCAGCACAAAAATGGCTGAAAGATAGAAAAGGTAGAAAACTTTCTAGTAACGATATTTTTCATTATCAAAAAATAATTGTGGTTTTGGTGGAGACAGAGAGGGTGATGGGGGAGGTGGATGAGATAATTTGATTAGTGTTAATAATATGGTAAAAGAAAAAAATAATGATTTATACAAAGATGTCAGATTAATAATGATAGGCGTCAGGTATATGTGGTGGACCGGAAATTCATTTTTAGAAAGTGTACTTGAATTAGATAACACAAAATCAAATAATACTGTAACATCAGAATTACTTCTAACTCAGTCACTTGAGTTATTGTTAAAAAGCTATTTTGCTACAGAAATTTGTATTAAAAACAGAGACAAAGATCGTAAGTGTGTTGAATTAATGTTAAATGAATTTTTTAGAAAATTTGGTCATGACATGGTGAAGCTTTTGAATAATGATGCCTATTTAAAAAATATGCTGGATATTTCTGATGTTGGTAAGATAGAAAATGATTTTGTGAGTGATTTTAGGATAAGCTTAAATAATAGTTATGTATTGTCATTTAAGGAATTAGAATCTGTAAGATACGGTGTTTTTGCAAAAAATCAAAACTTACTTAATGGTCCAGTTTCACAGAATAATTTATCTTTTTTAAAAAAATTATCAGAAATTGTTTCAGAAAAAATTAGATTAACTTTTGTGGAATTAGGTGCTCGGCAATAGGCAGTCCCCACTGATTTTTTAATGTGAAATTGTTTTAAATAAAATTGACAAAGTACTCACATTGTGTATACTAATACATTATGACTACATTAAATATC